>DASVRY010000673.1:0-8159 GCA_036388395.1 Chthoniobacteraceae bacterium | reverse complement strand
AGCTCGCGCTCCCGGACCTTCCAAAGATGCCGATGGACCAGCTCGTCCCGCTCGACCCAAGCGCCATGATCACCGACACGGTGGCTAGCCTAACGGGGACTGCCGGCTTCGGCTCGGCGGGAGCAGGAGCGAGCGGCAGCGGCGGCACTGCCGGGAAAGCGGGCAAGATTAGCTTCTTCGGGATTAGCGACGAAGCGCGCAGTGTGGTCATCATGATCGACGTGTCTGATTCGATGTTCACCCGGACAGGGGACGCGGAAGGAAGATCACTAGTGAAGCAAGGCAAGGAGCAGAGCTTCCAGGCAGTGCGCGATGAAGCGATCAAGCTGGTCGAAGGCCTCAGTGTAAACGCGAGATTCGGCATCGTGCGCTGGTCTGGTGGAGCCTACCCGTGGAAGCCGGAACTCGTCCCCGCGACTGACGCAAACAAGGCTGCCGCGATCGAGCACATCCAAACGCAGGTGAACATGAAAACCGCACGTCCGCGCGATGGCCGTCCCGGCGGGACGCGACACGATTACGCGCTCGAGGAGGCGTTCAAGCTAAAGCCGGAGGTGATCTTTCTCCTGAGCGACGGCAACGCCACCGCAGCCCAGCCTGGTGGCGGGATGTCCGCGATCGATCCGAAAGACATCTTCTCGGTCGCGGAGACTGGCCAGAAGACGCTGGAGAAAGAGGCCCGCCTCCACACGATCTACTATGTCACCGGCTCGGACAAACCCGACGAGCGCACCATGCTCTCCGGCCTCGCGCGGAAAAACGGCGGCCGCTTCCGCCAGGTAAAAGCGCCAGGCGCTCGCTAGGATCTCCTAAGGCAGAAGCACAGACCCGTTCTTTGCTGTATTCCCGACCTCAGTTGTTAAAGAGCATTGGAATTTACGACGAAACCGTGCTCCTCTACCGACGCCCGAGGGCCTATGAAAGAGCCCGCCTCAGTCTCTCCATTCGAAAAAATGCATCGCTTCTGTTTCCAAGTTATCATTGCTGTCGCCTTTGCCTTTACTGGAAGCATGTTGCCACTGGGGGCGGCGGAGGGGCCGGATTTTGCAAGGGAAGTGCGGCCAATTCTCTCGACATACTGCTTCAAGTGTCATGGACCTGATGAGAAATCCCGCAAGGGGGAGTTGCGCCTCGATTTCCCTGAGGCCGCGACGGGAGTAGGGGAGTCTGGCGAAACAGCGGTGGTGCCTGGCGACCCGGAGAAGAGTGAGGTCATTCGACGGATCCTTTCCACGGATCGCGACGACGTGATGCCGCCACCCTCCACGAAACACGAACTAACCAAAGCACAGAAGGAGACGCTTCAAAAATGGGTGGCGAGTGGCGCCACGTACACTGCCCATTGGGCGTTTGTCGCGCCAGGTGAAGTCACGCCGCCCCGAGCTTCGCGCCCGGAATGGACGAGGAATCCAATCGATCAGTTTATCCTGTCGAAACTCGACAGTGGAAAACTGGCGCCGGCGCCCGAAGCCAGCCGCGCGACGTTGATTAGGCGCTTGTCTCTGGATCTGACTGGCTTGCCGCCGACCCCGGAAGAAGTGGATCAGTTCGTGAACGATCCTGCTGCCGATGCTTACGAGCGGCTCGTAGAGCGGCTGCTTTCCTCGCCCCACTATGGGGAACGCTGGGCTCGCAAGTGGCTCGATCTCGCCCGCTACGCGGATACGAATGGGTATGAGAAGGACCGAAACCGCGAGATATGGCCATACCGAGACTGGGTGGTTCGGGCGTTGAATGCGGACATGCCCTTCGATCAGTTTACGATTAAGCAACTTGCCGGGGATATGCTTCCGGAGCCGAGCACGGACGATCTGATCGCTACAGGATTCCACCGAAACACGATGCTCAACGAGGAGGGCGGAATTGACCCCCTGGAGTTCCGGTATCATGCAATGGTTGATCGCGTTGCGACCACGGGCACCACCTGGTTGGGGCTCACGACGGGCTGTGCGCAGTGTCACACGCACAAGTTCGATCCGCTCCTGCACAAGGAGTACTTCCAGCTCATGGCGTTTCTAAACAATGCCGACGAGCCCGACTTGCATCTTCGCGGGCCTGACTGGGAGCAGCAACGGAATGCAAAGCTCACTGAAGCGGCGAAACTAATCTCCACCCTGCCCGACAAGTGGCCGTTGAAAGATACCACTCAATGGAAACCGCTCCGCCCCCGGCAGGTGACCACGGAAAGCGGCGAAATACCACGGGTTCTAGATGATGGGTCTACTGTGTTTGCGGCGCCGGGAGCTGCAAAGGACACGTACACTTTCAAGGTGGAAGCTGTGGATGGAAGCATCGATCAAATCCGTCTCGAAGCGCTCCTGGACGATTCGCAGCCAGGGAGCGGGCCGGGCAGAGTGAAGAACGGGAACTTCGTGCTGAGTGAAATCGAGGTTGTCGCGCTGTCTGTAGATAATCCTCGTGAGGCTCCGCTTCGCCTGAAGATCGCCTCTGCCGAGGCGGACGCCGAGCAGTCCGGATATCCCGTAGCCTCCGCGATCGATGGGAAGCTCGATACGGGATGGGCGGTGGAGGTGAAGGGAAAACCCATGGCTGCTCCCAAGATCGCGCGCTTCCGACTGGAGAAGCCGCTGACCCTCGGAAAGGGAAGACAACTGCAAATCACCCTTCGACAGCAGTATGGAGAACAACACACGATCGGCCGAGTGCGCCTGAGTGTGAGCCACACTGTCCAAGTGCCCCACCTTGCTGAACCGCCTCGTGCCGCGATGGAGGCTTCATTCGCCGAGTGGCTGAAGCGGGAGCGGGAGCGCACAGTAAGATGGACAGTGCTCTCCCCAGCTTCGGTCAGCTCTAATCTGCCGCTGCTGAAGGTGGAGGCGGATGGCTCCGTATATGTGTCCGGTGACGTCACGAAGTACGACAAATTCGAGTTGAAGTTCACTAATCTGCCGCCGGGAGCCACAGCCATCCGGCTGGAGGCGCTGGCTGATGACCGCCTCCCTGGCCGGGGCCCTGGCCTTGCTTACTACGAAGGCCCGAAGGGTGATTTTCTGCTCAGTGATTTGCGCCTCTTCGCTGGCGATACACCGCTGCGCTTCGCAAAGGCCACGGAGAGCTATGGCCAGGGCAACAGCCTGGCCAAGGCTGCAATCGATGATGATCTCCAGACTGGCTGGGCTTGCACGGACCGCCTCGGGCAGGATCATCAAGCATCCTTTATCCTGGCAGAGCCATTCGCGGCCGGTGGTGCGGCTACGCTGAAGTTGGAGTTTAGCCGGCACTATCCCGCGGCGCTGGGACGCTTCCGCATATCTGTGACGACCGATGCGCGCGGAGCGGATGCCAAGGTGATTCCGGGAGACATCGAGCTTCTGCTTGCCCGGGAAGACGCCAGCCTGCAGCCAGCAGAACGTCAGCAGCTTCTCGATCACTTTCTCCTGAACGCCCCGCAGCTCGCTGAAGAAGCAAAGCGCGTCCGCGAACTTCGAAAACCTCCCGGCGCGCAGACCACGCTCGTGCTGAAGGAACGGCCGCCGGAGAATCCGCGGGTCACACGGATGCATAACCGTGGCGAATGGTTGCAGCCTCGCGATCCCGTGGAATCTGGTGTCCCAGCCTTCCTTCCGGCGATGCCACCAGGCGCGCCGAAGAACCGGCTGACATTTGCAAAATGGCTGGTCTCATCCGAGAACCCGTTGACCGCACGGGTCGTAGTCAATCGACAGTGGGAGGCATTTTTTGGAAACGGAATCGTCCGCACGGTGGCCGACTTTGGCTTTCAAGGCGAAATGCCTAGCCACCCTGAGCTATTGGATTGGCTCGCTCGTGAGTTTATCCGCCAGGGGTGGTCGATGAAAAAGCTGCATCGGCTGATCGTCACAAGCGCGACCTACCGGCAGGAGTCCACAGTGACGCCGACCCACCTCTCGCTTGACCCCCAAAATCGCCTGCTCGCACGGGGACCTCGGGTGCGGGTGGACGCGGAGTTGGTGCGCGATATCGCTTTGCGGGCGAGTGGGCTATTATCTTCCCGGATGTATGGTCCGCCCGTGAGGCCGCCGCAGCCAGACGGAGTGAGCGAAATCGCGTTTGGCGCGCCGAAATGGAATGCTAGCGAGGGCGAGGATCGGTATCGGCGGGCGCTGTATACCTTTGTGAAGCGCAGCGCGCCATACGCGATGTTCAATACGTTCGATGCTCCATCTGGTGAGGTGTGTGTCGCGCGCAGGGAGGTATCCAACACCCCATTGCAGGCGCTTACGCTTCTGAATGACGAAGTGTTTTTGGATGCCGCACGTGCAATCGGAGCCCGCGCGGCGGAACTGCCGAACGGTGACGAAGAGAAAGCGCGTTTCATTTTCCGCCGGTTTGTGACCCGAGTCCCGGGTGCCGCGGAAACGGAGCGCCTCGTCGCCTTTGCGCGCGAGCAGCGTGCGCGGTTCGAGCGCGGAGAACTCGATACGCAGAAGATTGGTAAGACCGGCTCCGCTGATGTCGCTGCCTGGACTGTTCTGGCGCGGGCGGTCATGAACCTCGACGAGACTATTACGAAGAACTGATCCCATGAATTGCGAGCCCCACTATTTCCCCGAGCGCGGTGCTGACCTTAGCCGACGCTGGTTTCTTCGCGAGTGCGGCATCGGTCTCGGAAAGATCGGCCTCGCCTCGCTTCTAGCTAACTCGTTCTCGACTGGAGCGCGCGCCGCGGCTGCAGCTGCGCCTTCGATGGAGGCGCGTCCGTCGCACTTCCCGGGGAAGGCTAAGGCCGTCATTCATCTGTTTATGGCTGGGGCACCCAGTCAGCTCGACCTCTTCGACTACAAGCCGGAACTGATCAAGATGGAAGGCAAGCCGCTTCCTGAGTCGGTGACCCGCGGTCAGCGATATGCATTCATTCGACCGGATGCGGCTGTGATGGCACCCCGGTTCAAGTTTGCGCAACAGGGGCAATCTGGGGCGGAGATCAGCGAGTTGCTTCCGCACTTGGGGACGGTGGTGGACGATATTTGCCTCATTCGCTCGGTCACCACAGACCAGTTCAACCACGCTCCGGCCCAGATCTTCTTCAACACGGGTTTCTCGCAGCCGGGGCGGCCAAGCATCGGCTCGTGGGCCATGTATGGCCTGGGGACGGAGAGCAGGGATTTGCCAGGCTTCGCCGTCATGAGCACAGGAGCAGGCATCAGCGGTGGCGCGGCAAACTGGTCCAGCGGCTTCCTCCCGACTAGCTACACGGGGGTTCGGCTGCGGAACCAGGGCGATCCCATTCTACATGTGGCCAGCCCTGGCGGGGTGGATGCGAGACTCCAGCGTGATACGCTGGATCTGGTGCACGATCTAAACCAGCAACAGTTCGCTTCCGCTGGTGATCCAGAAATCGCCACGCGCATTGGCTCGTACGAGATGGCCTTCCGGCTTCAGACGAGCGCTCCGGACTTGATGGACCTCAAAAGCGAAAGCAAGGAGACGCTGGCACTATATGGCTGTGACCCCGACCAGCCTTCATTTGCCCGGGCCTGCCTGCTCGCCCGCCGCATGGTCGAGCGGGGGGTGCGGTTTATCAATATCTACCATGAGGGCTGGGATGCGCACTCGGACGTGGAAAACAATCATCGGGATAATTGCAAAAAGACCGATCAGGCGAGCGCCGCACTGGTGAAAGATCTAAAGCGCCTCGGGATGTTGGACTCTACCCTGGTCATCTGGGGCGGCGAATTTGGCCGCACCCCCATGGTGGAGAGCAATGCAACGCTCGGGCGCTCCTTGGGCCGAGATCATCACCCCCAGGCATTCACGATGTGGATGGCTGGAGGCGGTATTAAGGCTGGCGTGACACACGGCAAGACCGACGACCTCGGATTCCACGTGGTGGAGGATCCGGTCCATGTGCATGACATTCAGGCTACGGTCCTGCACTGCCTCGGACTGGATCACGAACGACTCACGTATGAGTTTCAGGGCCGACGCTTCCGGCTGACCGACGTGCATGGGAAAGTCGTGAAAGCAATCCTGGCGTGACGGGTACCCTGGGTAATCTTCCGATATATATTAGGCGCGGCTTGCGCACTCTATAGACGAGAGCCCTTAAAATTAGGCCTACTGCAGCCTTGATCCTGGCCGCGACGAGCGCACCACTACGATCACACGGCGGCAGGCTTCCCAGCAGAAGTGCGACATGGATTTTCACGATCATGTCAAGCCGGCTAGGTGAGCTGCAATGTCGTTATTCGTCTTTGCGCCCGGCGCAAAGTAGGGCTCGCCGGGGTTGCGCACCGTTCTTTGCTGTATTTTCGGCAACTGCTGTGCCACTGCATACCAGCTGCCAATCCTTGGCGGTGCCTTTGTTGCATGTCCTTCCCCCGACTCATACTGGCGCTTCTCACGCTCTTCTTCGCGTCTCGCGCGGTGGCCGCCGAAGATCTGCCTGTGCTCCGAACCGTGCAGGAAGTGCGCGCGCTCAGCAACGAGGAAGCCGCGCGTGGGTACCCCGTGCATGTGCAGGGGGTCATCACCTTCTCAGAGAAAAATTGGGGGCTGCATTTCGTCGCCGACGCGACAGGCGGGATTTACCTCCAGCTACCGGGTGAACGGACGCCGCGCGGCAAGCTGGTCGAGATCCGCGGGCGCAGCCGTCCCGGGTTGACCGTTCCGTACATCGACACCACCGATGACAGCAGCTCGTCGCTCGTCGTGCGGGGTGAAGCGCCGATGCCGGAGCCGTTGAAGCCCAACCCCGACCAGCTCCACGACCTCGCCTATGATGCACAGCTCGTGCAGGTGCGCGGCAAAGTCCAGCGGGTCAGCTTCAAGACAAACCGCGCGGTGATTGAACTCTCCGTAGGCGGCTATCCGGTCCACCTGCAACACGTCGGTGTCAGCAGCCGCAGCACCCTGCCCTCGTATTTGCAAGACTTCACTGTTACTGCGACGGGCGTCCTCGGCCCGCGGCCGATCTCGGGAGAACCGCAGATGCTCTACCTTGGTTCGTTTCAAGATGTGGAGGTCGATCCGGAGGAGCTTGAGCAGCGGTTCGCCTCTGCCCAGCCGGCCAGCGAAACGGCGGCGAATCCCACCAACGCGGACCCTGCGCGGCTGCAACGCGCTTCGGGGCAGATCGTTTATGTGGAGCCCGGCATCGGCTTCTTTTTGTCGCAAGCGAGATCAGGTCCCTGGAAGCGGAGCGTCTGGGTGTATTCGCCTCAAGTGGAGGATTTCCAGGTCGGCCAGCATATGGAAGCTGTAGGGAAGCTCGATTCGCCGAACTATGAACCTGTGATGAGGAACGCTGCGGTCCGACCGTGGCCTTCCACGGATGATCGGCCGCCGGTCACCGATCGTCCCGTGAAGGACCCGTTCGAGCAGGGGAATGCATTCAACGGCAAATTGATCACGGTCGATCTCCCGCTCTTAAGCCGCCAGCAGAGCGTGACCGGTGAGGAAACCCTCATTCTCTCGCGGAGTGACGGCCTGATCTTCGGGCGGGTGAAGGCGGATCCTTCCCATAGCTGGCAGCCGGTGTTGGGCTCGCTCCTGCGGGTGACCGGCGTCTGTGTGGTGAAGGAGGCTGAGGTTTTCGGCGTCAATCCTGAGGCTTTTCGCGGCCAGCTTCTCATTCGCAGCCCTCGCGACATTGAGGTTCTGCGCGCACCACCTTTCTGGACGGGAGCGCGGCTCCTCTGGCTGGTCGGTGGCGCGCTCGCGATCAGTCTGTTGGCGCTTGCGTGGATCGTCATTCTTCGACGCCAAGTCCGCACGCAGATCGGGGTCATCGGTCGTCATCTCGAGCAGCACGCGATCCATCAGGAACGCGCCCGAGTCGCCCGCGAGTGGCACGACACCTTGCAACAGCAGCTCATTGGCGTCTCCATCCAGGTCCAGGCCGCGGAGGCGCAATGCCACCGCGCGCCGACCGTCGCCGCACAGATGCTCCGGAGAGTGAAAGCGATGCTGCGACATAGCCAGGCGGAGGCGCGGAGATCAGTCTGGAATCTGCGGAATCAAATCCTCGAACAGAGCGGGCTCGTCGAGGCGCTCAAAGAGCTTCGGCAGCAGCCTGATGGGAAAGCCACGGTTGAGATCCGATCAAGCGGGATAAGCAGGCGCCTCCCGACCGAGGTGGAGTTTCACCTGCTCCGGATCGCGCAGGAAGCCGTGGCCAATTCACTCCAGCACTCCGGTGCAACAGTGGTCGAGCTATC
>DASVRY010000672.1:0-5092 GCA_036388395.1 Chthoniobacteraceae bacterium | reverse complement strand
GCTTGAAGGACGTTGCTGAAAGTCACCATCCAAAGCCCAGTCGCAGCGGCTTGGACAAAAAAGAGCAGCGCCAGAGGAAACCTCGCCGGAGCCGCAGTCGCAGAGTTCAAGGTGTCGAGTGTCCCTCGCAGCGCGCCGCTTTTCCAGCGCAGAGCGCAGAAGTTGACGGAAGCAAGCACGCGATCGCAGGAGCTGCCTCGAAGCTCGACTCCGGCGCGTCGAGCAAGGCAGCTTCCGCGGATGCTGGCAAAGATTTACTCGGGCGCAGTGTTCGGCGTTGACGCATATGAGGTGGAGATCGAGGTCAATGCCTCCTCTGGTGCGCCCGTGATTGTTGTGGTCGGCTTGCCGGATGTGGCGGTAAAAGAGAGCCGCGATCGAGTCCCCACGGCCGTCTCGAATAGTGGCTTCCGGTGGCCGAAGGGCCGGACGACGATCAACCTCGCTCCCGCTGATGTGAAGAAGGAAGGCCCAAGCTTTGACCTGCCGATCGCGCTCGGAATGATCGCCTGCGCAGAAGAACGGGAGCTTCCGGATGTGAACGAGTTCTGCTTCCTCGGTGAACTCGCGCTCACCGGTGCGGTGCGTCCGGTTCGCGGAGTCCTGCCCGTCGCACTCGAGGCGCGGCGGCGTGGCAGAACAAAGCTCGTTGTCCCGGTGGAAAACACCCGCGAGGCGGCAATGGTTCGCGGCATCGATGTCTATGGCGTCCGGAATCTGCGCGAGGCGTTCGAGTTTCTCGTTGGCGAGAAGACCATGGAGCCGGTGCGCGAAGATAGCGAAGCGTTCTTCGCACGGCATCAGAACTACGACATTGACTTCGCCGACGTGCGAGGCCAGTTCCACGTCAAACGCGCGGTCGAAGTTGCCGTTGCGGGGGGCCATAATCTGCTGATGATCGGGACGCCAGGATCCGGCAAGTCGATGATCGCCAAGCGGCTCCCGACAATCATGCCGCCGATGTCGCTCGAGGAGGCAATCGAGACGACGAAGATCCATTCGATCTCCGGGCTTCTTGATGCGGAGCATTCGTTCGTGGCCGTGCGCCCTTTCCGCGCGCCTCACCACACGATCTCGGACGTCGGTCTCTTGGGCGGCGGGGCGACACCTGGCCCCGGTGAAATCAGCATCGCACATCACGGCGTGCTCTTTCTCGATGAGCTGCCAGAGTTTAAACGCTCCACTCTCGAGGTCCTGCGTCAGCCGCTCGAGGAGGGAAAAGTCACGATCTCCCGCGCGGCGGGGACAATGACGTTTCCGGCGGAGTTCATCATGGTTGCGGCGATGAATCCCTGCCCCTGCGGCTACTTCGGCGATCCAAAGCGCGAGTGCCGGTGCAGTCTACAGCAAGTCCAGCGGTATCGCGACCGTATATCTGGACCGCTCCTCGACCGCATCGACATGCACCTCGAGGTGCCGGCGATCCAATACGCGGAGATGGCCAGTCAAACACCTGGCGAGTCATCGGCCGCAGTGCGCGAGCGCGTCCAGGCTGCACGCGCTCGGCAAAGGACGAGGTTTTCGTCTGGCAAGACGAGTTGCAACGCCCGGATGCACGCGAAGACAATTAAGGCGAGCTGCACCCTCGATGCGGCGGGCGAAGGACTCATGAAGATGGCGATGACGGAGCTGAACTTCAGCGCGCGCGCTTTTGACCGGATTCTCAAGGTGGCCCGAACGATCGCAGACCTCGCCGGCGTCGAGCAGATCGCCGCGGAGCATGTTGGAGAGGCGATCCAGTATCGCACGCTGGATCGCAACCTTTGGAGCTAGGTCGGGTTCTTCATCGAGACGGGAAGCGGGCCGAATTCCGCTGAGGAAAGTGGTTGAACAAGATTGAGAAGGTGCATGTCGGACTCCTTACTGATTAAGCACCTTAAAAAGATTCGGCGCCGATAAAAATATCTATTGCATCTGCTGGATGTTCAATGTATTTACATTGGCTGCGGATTCGCCTGCGGGATTCACGCCAGCAACCCCAGCCGAAAGGCGTCCGACATTCGTAACCTAACTGCACAGCAACTGCTTTCTAGAAAGCCGAGGCACCACAAATGAACTACAAGTCTGGCGAAGATTCCGATTCGGGAATCAAAATCTACCTGCGTGAAATCGGGCAAATCCCGCTTTTGACCCCAGATCAAGAAATTGATCTCGCAGCCAAAATCAAGAAGGGCGACAAAGCCGCGCGATCGTTGATGATCCGCTCCAACTTGCGTCTTGTGGTGAAAATTGCCCACGATTACGCGAATCTCGGTCTCCCCCTTCTCGATCTCATCTCAGAGGGCAACATTGGCCTCATGAAGGCAGTGGAGCGCTTTGACCCTGCAAAGGGCGGCAAGCTCAGCACCTACGCTGCATGGTGGATCAAGCAATCGATCAAGCGCGCTCTGGCCAACCAGAGCAAGACCATCCGCCTGCCTGTCCATCTGGTGGATAAGATCTCGAAGATGCGGCGCGTCGCTCTGCAGATGAGCGAAGAGCTCGGCCGCGAACCTACTGACGACGAATTGGCCGAAGAAGTCGGCCTCGCGAGCGGTAAGATTTCACAGCTGAAAACCGTATCAATCCGTCCTGCGTCACTCGACGCCCCAATCAGCGACGACGATTCCACAGAGTTTGGAGAGATTGTCGGAGATTTGGATGCGCTTACGCCTTTCGAAAACCTGCGGGACAAGAATCTCCGTGATGAAGTGGGTGATTTGCTCGCCGTCTTGGATGATCGCGAGAAGAAGATCATCTTTTCGCGCTTTGGTCTCGATGGCGGAAAAGCGAAGACGCTGGAGGAAGTCGGCAAGAAGTTCGGCGTAACTCGCGAGCGCATCCGCCAGCTGCAGAACATTGCGTTGATGAAGCTCCGCCGCGCTCTACAGAAGAAGGAAAAGCCTATTGACCACCTGCTACCGGCAACCAGCGGCTCATCAGACGACTAATACAATTCCGCTGAGGTCTGATTTATAAGGGGCGCGCTCTGAAAAGGGCGCGCCCTTTTTGTTACCTCGGGGAGAAGGACGACCTCTCCGACCGCGCTAAGAGAAGAAGCTTCGAAGTCCGATTCTCCAAACGAGTGCCGGTCTCTGCCTTGGAAGGCTCTCAAGGCGATACTGCAGCCGGCGCGGCCAGCTCGGCCTTGGCCCGTCGGAACGGCCACCAGCTTTTCTTTTGCTTCTCTGGCGGAGTCGCAGCTGGCGTTGCAGCCGGTTCTGCTCTGCGGGTTGGTGTTGGCCGTGGTGCTGGTCCCGCTGGCGCCCTTCCGGAGACCTTCACTGGCGTCCCGACTTCCACGATATTGAAGAACAGCGCCGCTTTCCCGGACGGCATCCGGACGCAACCATGCGAAGCCGCGTAGCCTGGCAAATGCCCCGCATGGAAACCGGTGCCCCCATCGAACCGCACGAAATACTTCATCGGCGCGCCGATGAATTTCGCTCCAGGTGGACGCCGCATGTTGCTGTCGCCGTCGGTTACAAGAGTGCGCCCGCTCTTGTCCACGATCCTGCCATAAAGCGATGAGTGATGATCCTTGCTCTTCTCTGTCACAGTGAAGCTCCCGGTCCGAGTGGCGTGACGGCCCCGTCCGCTAGAAATTGGTGTTTCGTAGATCGGCTGCCCATCTTGAAGCAGCCATGCACGCTGCGCAGTGAGGTCGATCTCCACCGAGATGGAACCACCTGCCGTCACGCTCATCGCGATGAGCAGAAAGAAGAGAATCGCACGCACGGGCGCGAACCATAGCGGACTGTGGAGCGCCTGCAAATAGCGGAAGCTCCACTTCCATGCCGCACGGCCCTTTCAGCGTGAGGCGCAAGGCGTGACAATCGCTGTGTTTCTTTCCTAAAAAGACCGCGTGCCCGCGAAACCTGCTCCACCGCCCGGCGTGACTGTGATCGACCATCCGCTGGTGCGCGTGAAGCTCACGCAACTTCGCGATGCCCGCACCGGCTCCGAAGATTTCCGCGCTCGGGTAGGTGAAATCGCCACTCTGCTCGTCTTCGAGGCAACGCGTGATCTCGAGACACGCGTCTGCCCGGTGCAGACTCCCCTGGCCGCTTATGAAGGGCGTGGGCTCACCCGACCGATCATCGTGGCGCCGATCCTCCGCGCAGGACTTGGCATGGTCGAAGGAATGCTCCGCCTGCTGCCCGCGGTGAGCGTCGGCCACATCGGTATCTTCCGGAACGAAGAGACCCGCCGGCCGGAGAGTTACTACTTCAACATGCCAGCGCAGCTTCCGCAGGCGAACGTGCTGGTCGTGGATCCGATGCTCGCCACCGGCTGGAGCGCTACTGCCGCGATCACGCAATTGAAGGAGCAGGGCGCGACATCCATCCGTTTCATCTGTCTCGTGAGCTGCCCTCCGGGACTCGAGCAGCTCCGCAGCGCCCATCCAGACGTGCAGATTTACACGGCTGAGATCGACCCCGAACTCGACAGCCGCGCCTATATTGTTCCTGGCCTCGGCGACGCGGGCGATCGTTACTTCGGCACCGCTGGCTGAACTCCGGTGGGCTGGATCAGTTTCTCGACCTCTGCCCGGAGCGCTGCATCCGCCTTGGCTGCGTCGCGAAAGCCGAACGCCGCAAACTGCGCGACCTGCTGACCGAGCCGGCGTTCGCCGCGCAAAACTGCGCGAAGGCTCGCCATCTGCGCGGAGCCGGAGAACTCCTCGTGCTGAATGCCACCCGTGCGGTTTTGCCACGGGCAGAAATACACAAAGATTGGCTCCCCGCCTCGGGTCTCGTAACGCGAGGCCTGGAACGGCAGGCGAAATCCACCCGCATCCACGGAGATTATCCCTCGTTCTTCGGCACGGAGCAGACCTGCAGCAGGGAGACAATTTTCCGGCCGGTGCATTCTCGCGAGGATCCGTGACCGTACAGGGCCGGGCTTCCACTCGAAGAAATACATCACCCACGTCACGCCGTCCTCGCGTTTCCATGTGCGCGCGACACCTTGGTCGAACTGCAGCATTTCCACCGTCGCTGGTGGCAACGGCATCTTCTCCGAACCAGCAGGCGCGGTGAGCTGCCACTGGCTTTCCACCACCTCGTTCCGGCTAAACCAAAGCTCGGTCCCGACAAAAACCACAGCCAGC
>DASVRY010000671.1:0-2720 GCA_036388395.1 Chthoniobacteraceae bacterium | reverse complement strand
CCATCACGAACTTCCCATCGCGCCCCGCATATTCCCAATGGCGATACCGGAGAAAAGTTCGTTTCCGCGGGACGCGGAAACCAGCACTCGGGACGAGTGCGCTCCCCAGAGCTTTGCGCGCGGGAATCGGTTCGTGCTTTGTGAGGTTGCTCATCGGCGATTCATCTCCGCTAGAAGGTTCCGGCTGCTTTCCGTCCGACCCAAAAGGTCCCGAGCAGCACCACGAGCAATCCCGCCCACGCGGGATGCGCCCAGAGTTGCACCCGCCGCTCCTGCGGCTCCGGGCGCGGCAGCGCGGCGATCGTCGCGGCCACGGCGGCAGCGTCGGTGTTCTCCAAAAGCTTTCCGCGGGTGAGCTGCGCAATTTCCCGGAGCACGTCGACGCGCGCTGGCTGACCACGCTTTTCGCGCGCCGTGCCTTGCACCGAAATCGTCGTCTCCATGCTCGAACCTGCCTCGACCGAACTGAGCCGCACCCGGTGTTCTCCCGGCTCGGCAGGCGTGAACGTGCCGGTGAAAAGTCCCCACGCATCCTCACCTGCCGGCGGCAGCCGCACGCTCGAGGTCTTGCCGGATGGCGCGGTGACCTGCGCCACAACCGCGCCCTCGCGCAGCGGCTCGCCTGTCGGACTGCTCACGTTTGCATTCAGCGTGAGCACGGCACCTGCCGTCGGGCGGTCGGGCGAGTAGAAGAGCCGCATCCGCTCACCTTGCGACATGTTGCGCTGATACGCCATCCACCGCACGACCTGGCCCCAGAAGCGGTAATGATATTTATCCTCCACACCTTTGCGCCAGCGCCATGCCCCGTCGGTGCCCATGAAGAGGATCTTCCCCGCGCCGTGCGTCTTCGTGACGATCAGCGGCACGCGTCCGAAGCGGTTTGTCTCCGTGCCGTGCGTCGCGAGGATTTCCGTGCCGGCCTTGGCGCGGACGGCGGGCGCGTACCATTGGAAGCCGGGGAGCGTCTGCCACACGCGGGCGCTTGCTTCGTCGGTGTCCTCCAGCTTTGTCAAGAGGCTGCGCGTGCCGGCTTCCGTGAGCGCGAACTTTCCGGGCGCGGACGTGCCCCAACCGCGCGGCTGCGCGTCGTCCCAGACGACCGGCATCAGCTCCGCGAGAGGCGTGCCCTGCAGTGTCCCTTGATGCCCGCGCAGTCCGGGCAGAAAGACGAGCCCCGCGGCCTGATCGCGCACGAGCTTTTGCAAAGCCGCGCATTGCTCCGCTGTGAGCTGCCCTTTCTCCGTGCCGACATCTCCGAGGAAGACGACATCGTATTTTGCGAGCTCATCTTCCTTGGGCACCGCACTGAGATAGCCCCGCCCCGCTCCCACCTTCCCGAGCTCCGGATGAAAGAGCACGCATTGCACCTCGACACCAGGATCACGCTCCAGGGCATTGCGGAGATAGCGATATTCCCAGCGTGGAAACGACTCGATCACGAGCACTCGCAACTGCTCCTGGCGAACCGAGAGCGGCGCCTCGACGGTGTTATTTTCCAGGAAGCGTTCCCCACCCGTCGCCGGGATGTGCAACGTGAGCTGGAGCTCGCCGGCCTTTTCCGGACGCCACGTCATCACGTCCTGGAGACGGCTCATCGCAGGCACGACGACGGCTTTGGTTACCACTTCGCCAGTGGAAGATTTCATCTCCACGGTTACTGCTTCATCTCGTGGCAGCGAGCTTTGCACGGTAAACGGGATCCGCAGCGGTTTGCCAGCCACGGCAAAGGCGGGCACTTCAAAGCTGGTAATCTCGACGTCCGGCAATCGCGTCTCGGCGCCGACCGGCACCGCAAAGACCGGCACCTCGCGCATGCGCAGTCGGGTGGCAGCTTGCGAGGGAGCGTTGCCGGTATTCCAGTCGCCATCGCTGACCAGCACCACGGCCTGAAGCCGCGGATGCTTTTCTGCAGCCCCGCCGAGGGCGCGATCGAGATCGGTGCCTTCCGCCGCCGGCTCCTGCGCGGAGGAGAAGGGTTCGATCACCACTTCCATGCGTTGCGCGAGTTCCTTCCAGGTGGCGCTGTCGCTAAAGGGTTGCGCGATCTCCTGCCGCGCGCGGGGCTCGGCGGCGGCGTTTGCCGGATCGAGCACGTCGCGCGTTTCCATCGAGCGCGAGACGTCGTGCAGGATGACGAGCGCCGGCTTGCTCTCGGGTGCGAACACTTCTCGCCACTCTGGTTGCTGCAACGTGATCGCCACGGCGACTACGATGAACACGCGGAGAGCTTCGAGCAGGCCCGTGGATCTGCGGAAGCCGCTCCGTTGCCAGGCGATCCATGAAAGCGCAAGGACAGCAACGACGAGCGCCGCGGCGATGAGCAGCGAACTGGCGGTGTGGTTGAAAACCAGGGTCTGGCTGGCCGTTTTCATCGCGGAGAGATCGTGCTCCTACTCGTCCTCGCACTCGTCCTAGAAGAAGGCTGATCAGACTTCCACGGGCTCATTTCGAGGAGGGGTTTTCGAGGACGAGTTCGAGTAGGAGGACGAGGACGAGAAGCGGGGCGCCGCAACCGCTTCGCGCCGCCCGGGCATGCAGAGCAGCGCTTCGCTGATCAATGCAATGCCCATGATGATGAGGAAGGTGCGCCACACTTCGCTCGTGAGGCTGCGGCCTTCCTCCAGCGTGTCCGTGAGCACGCGAAAATCGAGTCCGGCGAAAAGCTCGTTGAGCGTGGTGGCGCTGAGAACCTGTGGCTGATCTTCGCCAGCCGGGCG
>DASVRY010000670.1:0-2366 GCA_036388395.1 Chthoniobacteraceae bacterium | reverse complement strand
GTCAGCAAGCATCAGAACAGACGCAAGTCGCACCCGTTCGTGTCCGTGCTCCTCCACGACCGCTGAGCCCTTAGTAGAGCTTGATGTAAGCTTTCTTCCGAAGCTTTGCAGTCCACTCCTGCATCGTCCGCTGGCGTTCTTCCTGGATCAGCTTTTTTTCAATCTCGGCGCGCACTTCGGTGAGCGGCTTGGTCGTCGCATTCTTCTTCGCCTCCACCTGGAGGAGGTAATAGCTATTCCCGAGCTCGATGATCTTGCTTACTTCACCAGCCTTCAGGCTAAACGCGATCTTCGTCAGCTCCTCATTCAGCGTCTTGCGGGTGATCCAACCCCAGTCACCACCGGCCTCCTGAGTACTGTCCTCGGAATACATCCGCGCAAGGTCCTGAAACTCCGCACCCTCGACAATCTTCTGCCGGATTTCCTCCATCATTTTCCGTCGACTGTCGCTGCCCTCGGACTTGCGAATCGTAATCATCCGCAATTTGATCTGCTCCTCTTCGCTATAAGCCGCGGTATTCTTCTGGTAGTAGGCCACCACCTTGGGTTCCGGCACCAGCACGTCGCTTTTGACGTTCTGGCTGCGCATCGCCTGGACGATCATCTTCTCCCGCTCGAGTTGTCGGAAACGCTCCAGCGTATACCCTTGCGCAGCGAGCGTGCGAACAAAAGCCGAGCGGTCGCCGCCAAACTCCTCGCGGATAATGGTCGAGATTCGCTCCTCTAAAAAATGGTCGGGAATAGTGAATCCCTTGGACTTAAACTCCTGAAGGATGAGTTCGCGATCGATGAGATCATTGATCGCGCGGAGGCGGATCTCCTTTACCTTCTCGACGAGTTCCTCGCCTTTCAGCGTCTCGCGCGCCGCTTTCTCCTGGGCACCTACGAGTTCCCGGACCTGCGAAAAAGTGATCACTGCGTCATTCACCACCGCAGCGATGCCATCGAGCACCTCTTGGGCGACGACAGAAGGCGGCGTAGCGACCAGGAGGAGGCCGGCGGTGATAGCGGAAGCTAGGCGAAGAGCGGGAAGACGGAGCATGGCGGCGGGAAGCCGGCCAAAGCTAGGGAGCAGAGGGGCTTAGTCAAGCAACCGCTGTGGGAGGTGGAGGTTCGGGATAACCGACAAAGGTACTCCTATTAGGTGAAAGAGGCCGCATTCTGTTCGTCCTCGTTCTCCTACTCGCACTCGTCCTCGAGACGAGGCTCCAGACACCGCAACATTCAAAGAAAGGGAGCCAGCTCGCGAATCTAGGCCGATGGGTGCCGAGCCCAGTCGGCGTAGGCGTCAATCCTTCCTACCCACCCACTCCTGCATCGCCCGCAACTTCGCTAACGCGGCGCCACTCTGGATCTGCTCCCGAGCCCGCGCCAATCCCGCGCTCAGATCCGGAGCAAGGCCCGTGATCACAAAACCCGCCGCCGCATTCAGCAGCACGATATCCCGCCGTGCCCCGTGATCACTCCCGTCGAGAATTGCCGTTAACATCTGCGCATTGGCCGCGCGGTCGCCGCCCCTCAGGTCCTCCATCTTAGCTCGGGCGAGGCCCAACTCTTCCGGGTCAACGACCAGCCTCGTGGTTCCGGCTGGTGTCACTTCCAGGATCTCGTTCACCCCCGTCGTCGAGAGTTCGTCCGTGCCATTGCCATGCACCGCCCAGGCTCGCTCACGACCGAGCATTGCCATTGCCGCCGCATACTTCGGCAGCAGAGCCGGGGAAAAAATTCCGACGAGTTGGAACCGTGGCTGTGCGGGATTTAGCAGTGGCCCGAGCATGTTGAAGATGGTCGGAATGCCACGTTCAGCAAGTAACTTCCTGACCGGCGCGATCGCTTTGAAGGCGGGATGGTAGGCCGGCGCAAAGACAAACCCGAGTCCGAGCGCCTGCACGCAGGAGCGGAGCTCCTCCGGGGAAAGGTCGATCCGCACCCCCAGCTCTTCGAGCACGTCCGCCCCACCGCAAGACGACGTGATCGCCCGGTTCCCATGCTTCACCACGACCGCGCCACCCGCCGCGAGGATGAACATGCTCGTCGTCGAAATATTGAAGAACTCCATCCGATCCCCGCCCGTCCCGCAGATATCGATCATCGGCCCGGGCAAACTTTCCACGTCGATCCGCGGATCCACCGCGTGCTTCAACAGCGAACTCACGAAGCCGGCGATCTCCTCCGCCGTCTCCCCTTTCTCCCGAAGCGCCTGCAGGAACGCTGCCTTGAGCTCCGCCGCTCCATCAGCGATCAGCAACTCAATCGCCTGCTCAATCTGCCCGGGGCTGAGATCGCGTTTTTCGCGAAGGTGGGAAAGGAGTTCGTCCATCAGCTAATGCTCTAACCGATCACACGTAGCGAACGCCAGCGTGTTG
>DASVRY010000669.1:0-3574 GCA_036388395.1 Chthoniobacteraceae bacterium | reverse complement strand
CGGGTGAGGAAAACGCCGCGGTGAATGGGCGAGGTGAACTTATTGTGGGCGAGCGCCGACATCAGGTACGGGTGCGTCACCACACCAGCTCGCTCTGAGCGATCGAAGGCGACGCGATGGAAGCCTTCACCGACTCCACCTTTCCCGTAAAGTCGCGCGAGCCGATCATTTAGCAGCAGGTAATCGGCTTGCAGCAGTTCGCGGTAATCGGAGCGATCACCCCACACAACCTCGTCGATGAACATGGAAAGGGAGGTGCGTAGGTCCGCGAGCACCGCTTCATCGAAGCCCGGGAAGGCCTGCGGATCTTTCGCGATTGATTCTGCTCGCTCCAAATCCAACCAGTGGTGAAAGAAGCCGCCGAGCTTGGTCTTTGCCCGTTGATCGGCAAGCATCCGTTGCGCCTGTGCGGCGACCTCTTCGCGGCTCAGCAGCTTGCCCGCTTCCGCCGCCTTCAGGAGTTCTTGATCGGGTAGCGAATCCCAGAGCGCAAGAGCGAGCCGGGCCGCGACGTCATGGCTGTCCGGTTCTGGACGTTCACGCAAATCTGGGTAGAGGAAGTGCGGCGATTTCAGCGCGAAGAGCACCACGCGCTTGACCGCCATCTCGGGGCTTTTTGCCGTGCTAAATTGCGCATCGACGAGCGCGCGCTGCTTGTCTGAAAGGGGACGCCGGAACGCGATCTGCAGAAAGCGCCGCGTGAACTCCTTCAGGCGCTCGATTCGATCCGGCGCATCCGGCTGCGCGCCAGCGAGATCAGCAAGATTCTCCTCCACGTGTTCGGCCACTTTGATCGCTGCTTCGATCGTCGCTTGCTGCCACGCCTTCGAGACACCTGTGCCGCGCTCATAGCCGACGCTGCGGTCATCCGCCGGGAAAGCCGTGCTCACAAGCATCGACGGCGGCACCTGCTTCGGCGTGAGGTGGCGCTTCGGGATAATTTCCTGCGTCCCGTGCGGCGGTCTCCACAGCAGTTGGATCGAGGCCGTCTTGTCCTTGTATTTGAAAAACTCCACCCGCAGCGGATAGGCGCGTCCACCGAGCAGGAAGATACTCTTTTTCTCTTCGCGCGGCTCCGCGCCGGCGCTGACCCAACCATCGATGAGCATGTTCTTAGTGTCGTTCACCCACAGACGCGCGCCATTTTCCGTTTTCAGGATGAACTCATAAACTCCGGACTCTTCCGCGATGATCGAGCCACTCCAACGTGCGGAGAATTGCACTGCCGACATTGTCGCTGGATCGGGGCTCTCGGTGCCGAAGGCGAACGCAAGTTGCGGATCAACGCGCTCAAATTTCACCTCTTCCTTCTTCTTCACCTCGCCACTGGGCTCCGTCGGAACGACTTTCTCGATCGCCAGAGCGCTGTACTGGCCTTTCAGCCCGCGCTCTTCTTTCGCTGGCATCTGAAAGCCGCCGCGGAAGCTCCCGATTAGATCCGCGATCGAGGTGCGGTACTGCGGAACGGTGAGACGGGCGAGTTCGAGTTCCGCGGGGCGCAGCCGAGCCTGGGCCAGCGGAGAGTAAAAGGCGTCGTAGATATAGGCGGCCACCTGTTCCGCGTCCTCTCCCACGCAGGTGCCCGGGTCATCCTCCGGCATGGTGCGGGCGATGCGCTTGGTGAGCGCCTGGAGCGATCGATTGCCGATCAAAGGTTCATCGTATTCGCCCTTCACTCCCTCGCCGTTTGGCCCGTGGCAATCCACGCACATCTTCTGGTAGATCACGGCGCCGGGATGAAGCGCAGGCTCCGCCTGGACGCCTCCGGGAGACAGCGCCGCGGCTCCGATGAGCAGGATGAGGATAAAGCGGCGGAGATTCACTCGGAATTCGGGGGAGAGCGGCAGAGTCTACAGCAGAAAACGGCTCGACGACAGCACGACCCTCGAGAGCCGAGTTCCTTAGGGCAAAATGTCTGGCGATGACGGGCAATGGCGGCGACTGAACTTCTTTACCGCGGAGTCCTCCATCTCGTCCTCCTCGCCCACTCTGCGCTCGACACCTCCCGCCGCACTCGGCAGAAACGCGCGCCATGAACGTGCTCATTCTCGCGGCGGGTTACGCCACGCGCCTTTATCCACTGACGGAAAATCAGCCCAAGCCGCTCCTCCAGGTCGCCGGCAAGCCGATGATGGAGTGGGTGATCGATAACCTCGCGCCGATCTCGGCCATCGAGAAGGTTTACGTGGTCACGAACAACAAGTTTGCGACGCATTTCCAGAGTTGGGCCGACACGTATCAAAAGAGCCAGCCGAAGCTCGCCTTCGAGATCATCAACGACAACTCGACGAGCGACGCGGACAAGCTCGGCGCCATCGGCGACATCAACCTCGTCATCCAGCGTGCAGGCCTCGAGCAGTCGGGCCTCATCGTCGTCGCAGGTGACAATCTTTTCAGTCAGAGCCTCGAGGCGTTCGGCACGTTCTGCGCCGAGAAAGAGGAGGCCGTTCTCGGCGTCTATGATGTCGGCACGACTTCAGAGGCGAAGAAGTATGGCGTGATCGCGGTGAACGAGTCGGGTGAGATCACGAGCTTCGAGGAGAAGCCAGCAGACCCGAAGACGACGCTCATTGGCATAGCCCTTTACTATTATCCAAAGCACGTGGTGAGCATGTTCCGCACGTACCTTGCCGAAGGGAATAATCCCGATCAGCCTGGGCGGTTCGTCCAATGGCTGCATACCCGGACGCCGGTCCGGACCTGGGAAGTGCCGGGGACATGGTTCGACGTCGGGAGCAAGGAGACGCTCGAAGAGGCGAATCGGATCTTCCAGCAGTTCGTGAAGTAGCAGGTGATCTTCGCGCGCTGCCCCGCGGTGTCAGCGCGCGCCTTACTCTTTCTCCTGCTCTTGCTCGGATTCCAACCAAGCGCCCACGTAAGAGAAGGACCGTGAGGTAAGAATTCAGAATTCTCCACGATGAGCTTTCCTGCGTCGCTCGAAGCCTATGAGCTGGAGCGCTCCGACTTTGCGAAGGTCCTTGCGGCGATCAACGAGATTCGCGGGGCATCGCTGGAGCAGCTCGGCGATCTCAAGTGGTTGCTCGGCGTCGTCCGGCGCGTTGGGTTGGTGCCGATTCCGGAGTTTGCCATCACCTATGAAGGCGAGGAGGAGTGGGTGAACGGCTCCCAGCAAGGTCTCATCCAGCTCCCACGCGAATTCGCCCAGTACCTCATCCTGCTCAGTGAGCAGCGAGTCGCGCGTTATCTGGAGATTGGCTGCTTCAATGGCGCGAGTGCCTGTATCGCGACAGCTTATCTGGAGCGGTTCAACCCCGAGCTACAGGCGGCCACGATTGATCTCTGGCCGGCCTTTATCTTCTACGATCAAGTCGCCGAACTGTTGCCGCTGAAGTATGTCGTCGGGCAGACATCATTCGCGTTCTCTGAAGGGGCGGCTTTCGATGCCGTGTTCATCGACGGTGATCACAGCTTCGATTGGGCATGGGCAGATTACCTGAATGTCGGACGCGCTGCGCGAATTTGCGCAATGCATGATATCCGAAATGCCCCTTATCTTGAGCTACCGCTGGGCGGCGTTTGCGCCGCATGGGAGCTGATCAAACGGCGGGAGGCG
>DASVRY010000668.1:0-3415 GCA_036388395.1 Chthoniobacteraceae bacterium | reverse complement strand
GTTCACCTCTCACCAATCACGCTGCCGCCCCTCACTGCCCGCAACTGTCCGCATCCCGCCGCCACGTCGATCCCGCGCCGCTGCCGGATCGTCGCCGGGACCCCGGCGCGCTGCAGGACCTGCGAAAAGCGCGTCGCGGCTTCATTTTGCGTCGCCGCGCCGCCGAAACCGTTTGTCGGATTCAGCGGAATGAGGTTCACGTGCGCGTCAAGACCAGCGAGGAGCGCGGCGAGGCGTGCTGCGGTTTCCGGTGAGTCGTTCGTTCCTGCGATCAGCGTCCACTCGAAAAAGATCCCGCGCCCCGTCTTCTCGCAATAAGTCCGGCACGCGCCGATCAGTTCGACCAAGGGCCAGCGGCGACCCGCCGGCACCAGCGCCGCCCGCTCCGCATCGCTAGCGCCGTGAAGACTCACCGCCAAATTGTAAGGCTGCTGCTCTTCCGCCAGTCGCAGAATTCCTGGGACGACACCTACCGTGCTGATGCTGATCTTGCTCGGACCGAGATTGATCCCACGCCGATCGCTAATGATCTCCAGGGCAGTCATCACGGCGTCGTAGTTATGCAGCGGCTCGCCCATTCCCATCAGCACCAGATTGCGTAGCGTCGCATCGCCGCGCGCGCGGAGCACCCGCTGAAGGTGCAGCACCTGCCCGACGATTTCACCCGGGCGCAAGTGCCGCACAAAACCCATCTGCCCAGTCGCGCAAAACACGCAGCCCATTGCGCATCCTGCCTGCGTGCTGACGCAGCCGGTGAACCGCCCGGGGTAACCCATCAGCACGGTTTCGATTGTCTGGTTGTCCGCGAGCCGCAGCAGATACTTCCGAGTGAGCCCGTCACTGCTCGCGATATCGGCTTCGATCTCCGGGCGTTCGCTCAGCCGTGCGCGATGCTCCTGAGTTTGGTCTGCCACCCAGCGCAGGAGTGGCGGGAGAAAATCGCTGCGGGTTGCGAGTTCCTTGTCGCTCTCGCGATGTAAAGCCCGCCAGAGCGTTCTCGCATGAACTGGTCGGACCCCTGAATCGACGAGTTCCTTCTCCAAGTCGGAGTAGGTGAGATCGTGTAGCGACTGGCGCAAAGGCGCGGCGGGTTGATCTTGAAGCATTGGCAGAGCAGTGGCAGCAGTCGCAAACTGCCGCGCTTTCTTTTGTCTCTCAACTCTCAACCTTCAACTCCCGACTTCCTCACGCAGCCGGAGCCAATCCTCGCGCTCGCGCCGATGCAGGACGTCACCGATCTGCCTTTCTGGAAGCTCATAGCTGCCTATGGCGGCGCGGACGTCTACTACACGGAATACTTCCGGGTGCACGGCGACTCGCAGCCGGAGAAATTCATCCTTCGCTCGATCGACGAGAACCCCACGGGACGCCCGATCGTTGCGCAGATGATCGGTAACGATATCCCCGCGCTCATCCGCACGGCGCGCGCGCTCCAGCGGCATCCGATTGCGGCGGTGGACCTGAATCTCGGCTGCCCGGCCCCGATCGTGTATCGAAAATGTGCGGGCGGCGGACTGCTCCGCGAGCCGCAGCGGGTAGATGCAATCCTCGGGGCGTTACGCGAGGTCGTTGAGGTGGAGTTCACGGTGAAGACGAGGATCGGCTTCGACAACCCCGCGGTTTTCGAAGAGCTGCTGCCCATCTTTGCGAGGCATTCGCTCGACCTGCTCACGGTCCATGGCCGCACCGTCGCCGAGGCCTACCGGAGCGAAGTGCATTACGATTTCATCGCCCGAGCCGTGGAGGCGATGCGGTGTCCGGTGCTGGCGAACGGGAATATTCACTCGGCTGCGAAAGCCGAGGAGGTCCTGCGGACCACCGGCGCGCGCGGCCTGATGATCGGCCGCGGCGCCATTCGGAATCCGTGGCTCTTTCAGCAAATCCGCCAACGCCAGCAGGGAGAGACGCCCTTCATGCCGGTCGGGCGCGACGTGCTTTCTTATATCGCCGCGCTTTACGAGGCGGTATGCACAGTCGATGTGCCGGAGAAGTCGCAGGTGCAGAAAATGAAGAAGTATCTCAACTTCCTCGGGGTTGGCGTGGAACCGAGCGGCACGTTTCTTCACGAAATGCGACGGGTCACCACGAAGGCGGACCTCTTCCGCGTCTGCAGTGCGCACCTTGACCACTCCGATCCGATGCCGCTGGTCCCGTTCGCCATTCCATTCAAGGAGTGCGACGTCCTCGCCGGCGAGCATCTATAGCGGTTCCAGAGAACCTAGGCGTGGGAATAGCTGCCAATAATCGCAGCTTGGATGGATGAAGACGGGATTGAGGGCAGTGGCTGAGATCACCTTCCGTCATTCAGCTTCATCATTAGCTAAGTTCCGGCCCGAACCAAGCGATCTCTCCCCACGCTGTATAGCTTCACCTTGTGCGGGCAATCCTGCACACCCGCCTCAGGGGGTCCACCGAGAGTCTCCCAAGCGTAGCCCTCTCAACGCGCGCAACTGCGCATGTTTCTCAATCTTACCCACGCTTATGGAAAACACTTCATTCACACCTCCGGCGCCGTATGAAAGTACGCCAACAGCGACGCCAGGCGCCACCTCTTCGCCGCAGAGTCAGGTGGAGCAGCAGAAGCAGCAGGCGCAGGAAGCCGCACATGAGATCAAAGACTCCGCAAAGCAGCAGGCGACTGCCGCGTATGAGCAGGCGAAGTCCGGCGCGGAGGAACTCGCCCGGCAAGCAAGCGAATACCTGCAACAAGCGGTGCGCAGCCAGAAAGGTATGCTGGCTGAGAAGGCCGAGGAATACCGCGACGCTGCGCGGGCGGCATCCGGGAAATTACAAGAGGAGCAACACGGCCCGGTCGCCGAGCGGGTCGACCGGATCGCCAACCAGCTTGATCGCCTTTCCGGCTATCTCCGTGAGACCGAACCCGCGCAGCTTTTTGAAGAAGCTGAAGAGTTTGCCCGCCGTCGGCCTGAGGTGGTGCTTGGCACCATGTTCGTGGCTGGACTAGCCGCAGCGCGGTTCCTCAAGGCGTCCCGCCGACCCACGCCCAGACGTTCACCCTACGGCTCCAGCTACACCGCTGGTGCGCAGACCGCTTCCTACGGTGTGCCTCGCAGCAGTGATCACCAGGCCTCCACTACCTCTCGTGAGACGGTGGTCGGCGGTCCTTCCATCGAAAGCATGGGCCCAGTTACCAACCGACCCGGCAGTAACATTAATTCAAGCGGTGCAATCTAACGCTCACTAGCTATGACACAGCAACAACCTATCGGAGATCTGCTCAAAGAGCTTCGAGATGAGACGACTACTCTCTTTCGAGAGGAAGTAACGCTCGTCAAAAAGGAGATGAGCGAGAAGCTCTCGCAGACAACACGAAACGTAGGCTATCTCGCCACGGGATCGCTGATTGCTTTCGCTGCCCTAATCATGCTGCTCTTCGCCGGCAGTTCCGCAGTTG
>DASVRY010000667.1:0-2486 GCA_036388395.1 Chthoniobacteraceae bacterium | reverse complement strand
AAATCGATCTCCTTGATCCGACGCATCCGCGCGAGCGACAGCGCGATGCCACCCTGCATCGGCACGCACCCCCCGACATAGCCCAGGCCGGCGCCGCGCGGAGTCACGGGAATGCCTTTGCTGCTCGCGAAACGCAGCAATGTGCTGACCTGCTCCGTGCTTTCTGCAAAGACGACGACATCAGGCGGGCGGCTCGCAAACCAGCGGTCCGTGCTGTGCGTCGCGAGCACTTCGGGCGTCGTGCTTACCGCCTCAGGCCCAAGCAGACGAACGAGCTGACGCGCGAGTGATTTCACCCAGCCAGTAGAGCCGCCTAATCGCGCCCGGTGAAGAACTTCTGCACCGTGCCGCCGGCCCGCTGGAAGAAATTGGGCCGCTGTTCCCGCGACTTGCGCTTGCTCTGGCTGGTCTTCTTCTTCGATGAAGCTTTGGCCACAGCGCCGGAATCAGGAGCAGGGTCAGTCGCAGCAGCGATCTCGCTTTGATGCTGTGGGCGGAATTCCCCGCCACCGTGGCTGGCGAGCGTCTCTGGATCGACGGAGAAGCCTGGGTGCGAAATCACCGTACCCTTCGTTGCGGTGAGGATCAGGCTGCCCAGTTCTTTCCCCTCCTCATCGAGGCACGTCACACGCCAGAGCGGGGTCGCATCCGCTCCTTCGCGCCGCAGCTCAAAGTTCATCGAAGCCACCGCGAGTCCATTGGCCAGCGCATACTGCTGCGCGAGATCAGCCGCGCGGTCGGAATCGATCTTCAGAGGGGCGTCGGCAATCACGTCGTCTTCCGAGATTTGATCAGCAAATTGCGACAAAGTCCGCGAAGCCACGACTTCCCCGGCCGCAACCACGTATTCGCGCAAGCCGCGCTCCGATGCTGCGTCATGCACGAGCAAATGCCAGCGCTCCGGAGTCGGTGTGCCACGACGCGCCTCGATCCGCGCGAGCTTCCTGGCCTGCGCTTTCGGCAGCACCTTTAATGCATCGAACGCGGTGCTCGTCGCCGCAAGCGACGGCAAAGTGCTGCCCAGGAGCAGGACAAGAAGGATTACTGGTATTCTCATGGTGCGGCGATTGGCCGGGCGCACATTACGAGGCTGACGGCGATTTTCAAACCTACCGTTCAGCAGCTAACATGCGCACCGGGCGCAACCGCGGCGGGTTGGCTTACGAGAAGAGTCGTTTCACCCACTGAGATCACGGAGACCGCTGGCGACCTCTTCCCTCCGTGCTCTCCGTCCGGCGTAAAAAAGGGCAGGCCCGCTTCAGGTATGGGCGAGCAGGCGTTCGCGGCTGATCCCGTGCAGCTCGAACAGCCGTACGATCGCTTCCTCGATTAGATTATTCGGGCAACTCGCCCCGGCGGTAATCCCAACGACCAGCGGCGCGGCCGGCAGCCATCCATCGCTCGTCACCTCCTGTTTTTTGTGGAGATCATAATGCACGATGCGCTCACGGGACTCGATCCGACTGGCATTTCGAATGAAGTAAGTCGGCAGCGCCGCCTCACCCATTTCCGCCAGGTGCGAAGTATTCGAGCTGTTGTAGCCGCCCACCACGATGAGCAGGTTCATCGGCTGTGCGAGCATGTCGCGGAGCGCATCCTGACGCTCCTGAGTGGCGCCGCAGATCGTGTCGAAAAAGCGGAAACTCTCACGTGCCTTTTCGGCGCCGTCGCGGTCGCGAATCGCCGCCTCGATCCGGCGCTGCACTTCCTCGGTTTCACCCCGCATCATCGTGGTCTGATTGGCCACGCCAACCCGACGCAGGTGAATATCCGGATCGAAACCGTCGCTGTGGCAGCCGTCAAAATATTCGAGGAACGCCGCGCGATCACCGCCTTTGCGGATGTACTCACAGACGTAATCGGTATCCGCGAGCGTCAGCACAACGAGGTAATGCCCCTTGCCATTTTGCACCGCCCGCGAAGCCGTGGCCTTCGTTTCCTCGTGCGAGGCTTTGCCGTGAATGATCGAAGTGAGGTCATCGCTCGCGTTCTGGCGGACCCGCTTCCAGACGCTCATCACGTCGCCACAAGTCGTGTCGACGATCTGGCAGCCGCGCTCCTTGATTCGCGCCAAGGTGGTCACGTCGGTGCCAAAGGCAGGCACAATCACGATGTCGTCCGCCGTGAGTTGATCGACCATCGCGCAACTGTCCGGCCCGAGGAGATTTTGAATGCCCAGCGCGGCGATCTGCTCGTTCACCTCGGGATTGTGAATGATTTCACCGAGGATAAAGCGCCGCTGTGTCGGGAAAACCTTCGCCGCGGCGTAAGCGAGATCGATCGCCCGCTCGACCCCGTAGCAAAAGCCAAACTGCTTCGCGAGCCGCACGGTGAGGCCCTCGACGCTCAGCGTGCCGCCGCTCGAGCGCAGCTTTTCCACGATCGCGCTGCGGTAATCTGAGTCCACCTGTGCCTGGACGGCAGCCATGACATCGGGGGTGCGCAGATTGACGCGCTTGGCGGGCGCGGGAGCTGGCGTGGCGGCG
>DASVRY010000666.1:0-5960 GCA_036388395.1 Chthoniobacteraceae bacterium | reverse complement strand
CGCCACTCCTCGCCGAAGGGAAAGCGCTCGCCCAAAAATACACCACGCAAATCACCCAGCAGAGCCAGCAATTCCAAGGCGCCGGCCTCGGCTCGCTGCTCAAGGGGATTGTTTAGGACGCTGCTCAAGGGCATGGAACCTAGCAGGCGCGCCCCTCCCGCAGCCGTTGAGACGCGTAACCTCCAGGATGCCCGGCGTCACCAGAGGAGACACGAGACCACTTTCCCCTCAACAGCCGACGTCCTGTGACGAACTTTGCGCCACTCACCCGCAGACGCGCTGTCTAGCAATCGAGTGCTGGAAAGCCGCGGCTTCCCACACTCACGCTGCGAGAGGTGAAGACACACCCGGCGCCGGCATTCCATGACGCGGCAGCTCGATCGTAAAGACGCACCCGACCCCGGGCACATCGCGCACACTGAGCGTCCCTCGATTTGCATCCACGCTGCTTTGCGCGATCGCCAGCCCCAGGCCCAGCCCCGTCCGGTGGGCGTCCCCCTGCACGAAGGGATGGAACATCTTCTCCGCGTCACCGGGAGGGAGCCCGCCGCAGTGGTCCTCGACGTCGATGAAGATCCGGTCCTCCGTCACGCGGGTGTTCAGGCGCACCTCGCTGCCGTATTGGGTAAACTTGAACGCATTCTGGAGCAGATTACTCACCGCGGAGAGGAGCAGGTCGCGGTCGCCATCGATCGCCAGAGTGGGATCGACCGCCGAGACCCGCAGCACACAATGCCGCGCCTTCGCCTCCAGCGACGCCGATTGCCTCACTTCAGCGATGAAGTCCCCCAGCGAGAACAGCCGCACCAATGAAGGCATCCCCTGGCTCAGCCGCACTTCCGTCAGCGAACGATCGATGAGGATCCGCATCCCCACCAGACTTCGGTCCAGCACCGCACCCGTCGCACCGGTCACGCTGAGATTTCCCTCCTTGATCGCGAGGAAGGCGAGCGTCGCGCTATTCACGAGATTCCGCAGCTCATGCGCGAAAAAGCCGAGCCGGCGATTGAAAGTCTTGTCTTCATCCTGGGCGGCGAGCGCCTCGTGCTGATGGGTGAAGGCAGAGACCGCCCCCGCGATGGCGTTATCGAGGCACCGATTCAGGGTGCGGAATTCGTCGATGCTGAACGGCTCATCCAGCTCGAAGGCGAGATCGGTGATCGCCTGGCAGAGATCGCCATAGCAGTGCACCACCTGCTCCACCGTGAAGCCCCGACAGAAAAGCTCCCGCCCATGCCGGATCGCGCCGCCGCCGATCTCGGAGCGAGTGGTCTTTACACCGCCGGTGGATCCTGAAACCGCCCGGCTCTGTTCCGGGTTGGCGGTTTGCTCCACGAGCAGTGTCTTGATCAGTTGATCGAGGAAGAGCGGTATCCCGTGCTCAGTTTCTTCAAAGCTGGCTTCCGGGGAATCTCGCTCCGCCACTTTCGAGCGGCATCGCTCGATCAGATTACCACGATGCGCCGCGAGAAAGTCATGCATCATGGAATCCCCTATACACCGATCAGCAGTGAATGGAAGTATTTTATCCGGCTGAAACAATCGCCGACAGTGTGCAAGAGCACCCGCGCCACCCGAGCCGAGCCGGAACTTTCGCGCGGCGCTCCCGGCTCGCTGCTCAAGGGAATGGTCTGAGAGGAATCGCGGGCCTACATTGCGCACGAGCAAATCCGCCATTGGCCTAAGCAATCGTGTTCCCAAACGTCTCTCCACCGATGCATTTCCATTCACCAGCGAAGGCAGCTTCGCTCTTCGCGTTCCTCTTCCTCTTCGCGGCCTTCAGTCTGCAGGCAGGCAAGCCCTGGCGTCCGGGCATCGAGCAACTGGAGCGTGAATCCGAGCTGATCGTCCTGGGCAGGATCACCCGGGTTGAGCCGAGCTTCGTCGCCGACGAGCAAGGACGGGCGTATCGCCTCGCAGTGGTTGAAGTGACCGAAGTATTGAAAGGAACCCCGCCGAAGACGCTCCTCGTCCCCATCATTGCTGAACCGCTCTACGACGAGAAAGGGGCTCAGTTGCCCAGATCCACGGCTTACCGCTACGAGCTAAAGGAGGTGGCACATTCCTACGTCCTCTTCCTCACCAAGCCGCCACTCGCCGGTGCGTCCTATTACGTCCCTGCTGGAAACGGCTCCGGGATCGTGGATCTGGATCAAGATCGACCCGGCGATGGCCCTGCAGAGCTCCAGAAGATACGCACCTACCTTGCCGGGAAGTAGGTATTCTCCGTAATCGGCGAGCGGTGCCCGCCGGCCGCTGGACAGTGAAGCGCGAGCCGCGCCAAGGCGCGTCGCCTAAGCCTATCGAGCCAAACTGTTGAACTTCGCACATCGAGTTTCCAAGCTGTCCGAGGGAGCTTGTCCACGCTTCCGCCAGATCAATGGCAGAAGACATGCTTAAAGAGCTACCATGGTAATCAAGACGAAGGACCCTGCGGACGCGGCAATCGCCAGCTTGGAGGCGCTCCAGGCAACACCCGGCATCTCGGCTCAGCAGAAAGGCTGGATTGAAGAGGAGCTGGCGAACGTTCGCTCTGGCGACCGTGGAGAACGCGACGCTGCATACTTCATCGATTTCGAACTCGGGAATGGCAAAAATTACGCGATCATTCACGACCTGCGGATCGAGCACGCCGGCAGAGTCGCGCAGATCGACCACTTGATCATCGGCCGCATGGCCGAGATCATCATCATCGAGAGCAAAAACTTCAGCACGGCTGTGCGCAGCAATGAGCGGGGCGAGTTTGAGGTCAAGACCCGCTACGGATGGAAGGGAATGAACTCGCCGGTAGAGCAGAATCGCCGGCACGCCTGCGTCCTCGAAGATTTCATGAAGGCAAGCGGCCTGCTCCCGCGCCGGCTTGGCCTCGTGCTCCGGCCGGAGATTCACGAATGGGTTTTGGTCCCGGCCCAGTGCTCGATCGGCAAGAGTCCCGATGCAGCGAAGATCGTCCGCATGGATATGTTTGGTGCTAGGCTCAATGACTGGATCGACCGCAGCTCGCCGAGAGACTTTCTGAAAGTCGCCAAAGCCATCTCATCCGACACTTTGCGGGAGTTCGCCACTGCTCTGGCGAAGCACCACCGCCCGATAATCTTCGACTATGCGGCTAAATTCCAGATCGCTTCGGTCGCGTCGGTTTCGCGCACGGCGGAGGTGCCGATTACAAATCATGTCCAGGAGGAAAGCCCCGACTACGGAGCGTCAAAAATGACCTCCAGCCCTGCGCTGCAATGTGCGACATGCGAAGCCGCGATTGAGCAGAAGGTCGCCACGTTCTGCCGCCTAAATGCAAAACGGTTCGGGGGAAAACTCTACTGCCGTTCATGCCAAGAGCCCGCCGAGCGAAAATGCGATGAGTGTTCCGCACCGGTTAGATAGCAAGACGGTGGCGTTCTGCCGGTTCAACAGCAAACGATTTGCAAAGCGGGTGCTGTGCCGCGCCTGCCAAAGCACGCCGGTGACCTCGAAGCGCTGAGGTTTCGAAACCTTGTCCGCAGCTTGCGGCGCGAGCTCCCGTGCGCCATTCTCGACCGGTGGCCACGGCAGAACTGAGCGCTCCCCTCCAAAACTTCGTCACACTCGCTCGGTCGCGGAAGGGCAATGAGAAGAGCGAGGCGCAGCTCTTCCTCGACCATTTTGTCTGTGCGCTCGGCGACGGTGGCGTGCAGATTCGCAATTTATAACTCAGATGCTCACCCAGATCCAAGCTGACCGCCTGGTCGCTCTCCTCAAAGAGGCTGCGCGTAAAGAAGTCTTTGTTTGGCAGGAAAACAGAGCACAGACGGAACTCTTCGTCGCTGTGCAAGACGAGAGGATTCAGTTCAAGCTCTCGATGAAGCGAAACCCGTTTGAGATTCGCCTGCACCTTCGGACGCGGGACCGTGATATTGGTCTTATCCGACTCGATGCTGCTCCATTTCACACCAATCCTGATGGTCGAGAGTTGCGGAACCAGCCGCACCTCCACATGTATCGCGAGGGCTTTGGGCTAGAGTTTGCCGAGCCAGTCCATTGGCACGATCCAGCGAATCCAACCGCGACTGTCGAGCGCTTCCTTGAAGAAATCCGTGGGCGATTCCCACTCGGTTACGAACTCGCGCTATTATAATAATATGCCCGTCGCTGCCCTGCCCAACTTCGCCCGTGAATATGCCGATTGGCTGCGTGAGCGTGTAACCTCGCTCGATCAGGGCAGCACGCAGGTGATCAGCACCCCCTTTCTCGACCCCTTTCACGACGGTATTCGCGTTTTTATTGAACCGTATCGTGGCGAATTCCTTCTCCACGACGACGGCAACACGTTCGATAATCTCACCGATCTGGGCGTAAAGATCGAAGACTCCGAACACCGAAAAGGTCTTATCCAGCGCGCCACCGCCGGGTGCGGCGCTCAATTTGCCGACGGTCGCATTCAAATGATCGCGACTGATGCCAACCTTCCTCAACGGATCCATTTTCTTCTGACTGCAATCCTGAGACTGAACGATCTCTGGATGAGCGCAGTGCCGCACCGATGGGTGGATTTCTTTGAAATGGTTGCCGAGTTTCTGGACCAGCAAAACGTCCTCTACACACCGAACGTCATCCTGCCGGGTCGCACCGTAGAGCACACGATTGATTTCGTTATCCCACTTCCCCGACGGCGTGAACGATTGATCAAACTGGTCGGCGATCCTAAGCCGCAGACGGCCAAGCTCATTTCGTTCACTTGGATGGAACTACGGGAGAGTCGCCCGGAGTCAGATCGGGTGGTCCTGATTAACGACGTGCGCACGCCCGACCCCCTCGACGAGGAGAGCGAGCAAGAGTTCCGCAGAGTTAGTGAACAGACGATCGCGATTCTTCGCGGCTACAGCACATCAATCTATCGTTGGAGCGAGCGCGACGCCTCCCAGTTCGCTCATCTTTGGCAAGCAAATGGGATCACGTAGTCCGGCACCTAAAAACGCACGGCAGGCGCGGATGAAGGCGCAGAGATGGAAGTGGGCGATTATTCGCGTGATATTGGCTGAATGATGATGATTTTTCGAACCACCTTCGCGGGCACCCTTTTGCTTGCCTGCTTGATGGTGACGGCGCACGGTTCGCCGGCCGACTTCACCGCATCAGCGACTCCTCCCTCAACCAGCGATTCGAAGCGGGACGACGTGCGTTTCGCACAGCTTTCACCCACGGTCTGGATGCACACCAGCATGAAGGACGTCCCGGCTTTTGGTCTTGTGCCAGCCAACGGCCTGCTCGTGATCGATGGCGATCATTCCATTCTGATCGATACAGCGTGGAACGATGATCAGACCGCGACGATTCTCGACTGCGCGAGGCTGACTCTCAAAAAGCCGGTGAAACTGGCAGTCTTCACCCATGCCCACGCTGACAAGATGGGCGGCGTGGGGATCGTACGACAGCGGGGTATTCAGACCTATGCGCTCGCGCTATCGAACGAACTGGCAATCAAACGCGGATACACCCCCGCGGAAGCCGCACTGGAACTGCGAGTCAATGGTCCGTCACAAACCCTTGGACAGTTGACGGTGTTCTACCCTGGCGCGGGACATACCGACGACAACATCGTGGTGAACATCGAGGGCGCCGGGATCCTCTTTGGCGGGTGCCTGATTCGCCCCGGCAACTCCGATAACCTGGGAAATACGGCCGATGGAAACATCCAGCATTGGGCCACGGCGACGGAGGCAGTGGCGGCTCGCTTTCCCGATTCGAAGATCGTGGTTCCCAGTCATCGGCCGCCGGCTGGACGCGACTTATTGGATCACACCATCGCGCTGGCTAGAGCAGCATCCGCGGTGAAGTAAAGGACGTGTATTCCTGAAGGACGATGTCTCGGACGTGCCTGGTATGCCGATTTCAAAGAACTACTGCTTCGACCCTCCGGGCGTGCAGGTGAGGAGCATGCGAGCAGGCTTGTCGCTGGGCTTTCTTGAAGAGATCGGGCGTGCCGC
>DASVRY010000665.1:0-7002 GCA_036388395.1 Chthoniobacteraceae bacterium | reverse complement strand
CAAAGCGGAGCGTCGCGCGGAGAATCACGTCTCCTTCCATTCGCCGGACGATCACGCGCGAACCCTCGATCTCGGCTCTGACTTGGTCGAAGAGCACCGCCGCATTGCGGACCGGGAGAAGCTCGCCGAGCAGATGCGGCTACTTTACGTCGCACTGACTCGTGCGCGGCTGCAGACGCATTTCGCCTGGGGTCGCTTCAACAAGTGCGAAGTCTCCGCGGCGAACTGGCTACTGCATCATCGTGAAGTGGAAGGCGCCGATCCGATCGACGCATTACATGAGCAGCGCAGCGCCGCGAGCGACGGGGAATGGCGCGGCGATCTCGACGCGCTTGCCGCAGCCGTGCCGGACTCGATCGCGATTGTCGATTTACCGCCGGCTGAAGCACCCGCTTATCGTCCCGCGAGCGAGGAAGTCGGACTGCTCAGCGAGCGGAAATTTCGGGGCGCGATCGAGCGCGATTGGCGGATCGCGAGCTTCAGTTCCCTCACCGCCTCCGGCGAAGTTGACCAGCCGGATTTCGACCGCATTGCGGCACCCGTTCGGGCGGAAGTTCCTGTGACAGGCATTCACGCATTTCCACGCGGGACCCGCGCTGGTATCTGCCTGCACGAGATTTTCGAAGAGCTGGACTTCCAGTCCGACGCGGCCATCGACGAGCTCGTCGCGCGGAAGCTGACGGCGTTCAACTTCGACGCGCCGGAACATCGCACGAGCATTTCGACAATGGTGCGACGGACGCTCGCTGCACCACTCGCGCCCGGCCTTTCGTTCGACCAGGTCGGTCGCCAGACGCGGCTTGATGAGCTGGAGTTCTACTTCCCGTTTAGTCCTCTCAAAGCCGAGGCGCTGGCGAAGCTGCTCGGCTCGGCACCCACAGCGGCGGGGCGTCTTCAGTTCGAGCCTCAGCGCGGGTTCATCAAGGGTTTTATCGATCTGCTCTTCGAGCACGATGGCCGGTTCTACATCGTGGATTGGAAATCAAACTGGCTGGGCGCCGATGCGGACGCCTACTCACCGGATGCAGTGCGGGCGGAGATGACGCGGCATCATTATGTGCTGCAGTATCATCTCTACACGCTTGCGGTGCACCGCTTCCTTGCGGTGCGGCGCCCCGAGTATAGCTACGAACGCGACTTCGGCGGAGTGATTTACCTCTTCCTGCGCGGACTCGAAGCCGCGGACGCAGGCCATGGCATTTTTCACGACCAGCCGGAGCCGCGCCTGATCGATGCGCTCGATGCGCTCTTTTCCGGAAACTCAGCCACAGGTGGACACAGATGAAGCACAGATCCAAAAGTGGAAAGCGGTGCACCTTACCTATGGCGGCAGGAGGAGCATCGTGCCAGTGATGCGCGCCGTGGAGGTTGGGTTATGAGCACTCGCCCGCTCGTTCCACCGCCTGGCGCTGAGGAAGTGCTGGCGTCGCCGCTGGACCGCCACTTTGCAAAGCTAATGGTCGAGCTGCATGGCGTAGATTCAGCGGAGTTGGAATGGGCTGCGCAGCTTGTGAGCGCGTGGCGCGGACTCGGGCACACTTGTGTGCCGCTGCCCGACGTGGCGCCGGGCAGTTTTGTTGCAGGGCTGCGCGGAAGCTCAGTAATAGGAGCGCCTGGGGAATTCGCGCCGTTGATCCTCGATGAAGGAGACCGGCTGTATCTGCACCGCTACTGGAGCTACGAGGATGCGTTGGCACGCGCGATTAAGAGGCGGCTCGAGACGCCGGCAGATATTGACGGCGCATTGTTGCACACGGGGATTACGCGCTTCTTCGGGAAGGCGGATCCAGCCGATGACCAGCGGCGTGCTGCCGAACGCGCGGTGAAGGCGAACTTCTCGGTGATCACCGGCGGCCCTGGCACCGGGAAAACGCGAACCGTCGTTGTGCTACTCGCGCTGCTCATTGAGCAATTTTCCGCTCGTGGGAAAACGGCGCGGATAGCCCTTGCCGCTCCCACAGGCAAAGCTGGAGCCCGGCTCAAGGAGTCGCTCCGCACCACGGGCGACGCGCTCAAGTTGCCGGCGGCGATCCGCGATGCGTTGCCCACGGAAGCAACCACGCTGCACCGCCTACTCGGCGTGCGCCCCCACTCGCCGTATTTTCGACACGATGCCGAGCACCCGCTGGCGGTGGATATCGTCATAGTCGATGAGGCGTCGATGGTCGACCTGGCGCTGATGGCGAAGCTCTTTGCGGCGGTGCCTCCGAGCGCGCGGCTCATCCTGCTCGGCGATAAAGATCAGCTCGCGTCGGTCGAGGCGGGCTACGTGCTCGGCGACATCTGCCGTGCAAGCGAGGAAGGCGACAGCCAGCTGGCCGAGCACATCACTGAGCTGCGGACGAATCACCGCTTTGCACCGGACAGTGGCATTTACCAGCTCAGCCAGGCGGTGAATGCCGGCGACACCAGAGGTGCGCTAAAGCTGCTCTCGACCGAGCCCGGCGGCGATATCATCGGCACTTCTCTACCAGCGGCGAGTGGCCTTGGTGCGGCTCTCCGCGAACGGGTGCTCGCCGGCTACTCACGTTACCTCGACGCTGCGACACCGGCTGAAGCGCTCACAGCGCTGAACGAGTTCCGGATCCTTGCAGCTTTGCGCAAAGGACCGTTCGGCGTGGAGAACCTCAACCGACTCGTCGAGGAGATCCTCAGCGAACATGGCCTCATCCAACCGCACTCGAGCTTCTATCACGGACGACCGGTGCTGATCCGTGAGAACGAGCCGCAGCTCCGCCTCTTCAACGGCGACATCGGGCTGCTCCTGCGCGACCCGGAATCAGGACACGAACTGCGCGCATTTTTCCTCGATGCAGAAGGCACGCTGCGCCGCCTGCTCCCGGCGCGCCTCCCGGCCCACGAGACCGGCTTTGCCATGACGGTGCACAAGAGCCAGGGCTCGGAGTTTCGCCAGGTGCTCTTCGTCCTACCGGAGCACGAGCACGCGGTCTGCACTCGCGAGCTGCTTTACACCGGCCTCACCCGCGCGCGCGACCGCGTGGAGCTCTGGTGGCGCGAGCCAGCACTCCGGGCGGCTATCGAGCGGCGCACGGTTCGGACGAGTGGATTGGGAAGCAAGATGTAGGAAATCGAGGAAGGAGGATTTTGTTTTTAGGAGGTGCTCGCGCTTGCTGGTGAGTCGTCGCCGTCATCCCGAGCAAAGCCGAGGGACCCCGGCGCATCAGGAACGGCGCTGTCTTTCAAAGGGTAGTTTTTGGGGAGGCGTCGAAGGATCGGCAGCCGGCGCTGTTTGGTTGGCGGCGGGCTCCTTCGCCTGCGGTCCAGTCGCTGAAGCTCCGTGCGCTTCGCTTAAGATGACTTGTGAAAACTCCTCAGCAGCAGCGGCGGCTCCGGCCTCGCTAGTTCACAATCTATATTCCGGCTCCGGAATTCGCCAAGCTTCCAGAGCGATCCGGATTACCGCCGGCTACATCTAATTGCGTGGCGCCCGCCAGCTCCGTCGGTGGTTACGTCTTTGGGAGGCCCTCGATGATCCGTGCGATCTCGCCCCTTTTCACCGGTTTGCTGATATAGTCATCCATCCCGACCTCGAGGCAGTACTCGCGATCGCCCTTCATCGCATTCGCAGTCATGGCGACAATCTGAAGGTGTTGTCCTCCGGTGCGTTCCTCATCCGCCCGGATGCGGCGTGTGGTTTCGTATCCATCCATCCCTGGCATCTGGCAATCCATGAAGATGAGATCATAGCTCTGCCGCTTCAGCGCTTCGAGCACCTCTAGGCCATCCCCTGCCATCTCTGTGTTAAAGCCGAGGTGCGCCAGTTGAGCCCGCGCGACCTGTTGGTTCACTGGATTGTCCTCGGCGATCAGGATGCGGAGATGGCGATCGTTAAGCGGCGTAGTTGAGGTCAGGGCAGGCTGTGCCGGCTTCGACACCGGCACCGGTTGCTCGACCAGCACCGAACGGAGCGTCTGGAGAAGCTGATCTGGCTTTACCGGTTTCAGGAGACAGGCAGAAATGCGAGCCTCCCTCATTACCTCTGCCTTTGGTCGCTGGCCGAGTGAGGTAAGCATCACAACCTTGAGACTGTCGAACAGCGGGTCGCGGGCAATCTCTCGCGCGGTGGCGACTCCATCCCAGCCTGGCATGTTCATATCCAGCAGCAGGATATCGCATGGGTCGCAGGCTGCTGATTGCGCGCGCAGCAGGGCAAGGGCTTCCTCACCGCCGGTCACCTCCCCGCCATTCATCATCTGCCAGGCGAGGATCTGATGATGCAAGACGCGGCGGTTTGTATGGTTGTCATCGACGATGAGGACGCGCTTGCCGACGAGCGATTGATCGCCGATTGCGGAAGGGTGCAGAGCCGCCGGCAAAGCTTCGGCTTGTTTCGCCAGTCGCACTTCAAAGGAGAATACCGACCCTCGACCGGGTTCGCTCTCAACCGAGATCGAGCCGTCCATTCTCTCCACGAGTCGGCTGCAAATCACGAGTCCCAGTCCAGTGCCACCGTAGCGACGCGTCGTGGAGGTATCGGCCTGGGTGAAGGGCTGAAACAGCTTCGCTTGCGCATCGGGTGTGAGTCCGATTCCGGTATCCCGGATGGCAAAGCGCAAAATGGCATCGGACGCGGTCTCCTCCTTTTTGGAGACCTCCACAAAGACCTCTCCCTGAGCCGTGAATTTCACCGCGTTGCTCAGGAAATTCAGGAGCACTTGGCGGAGGCGACCGGGATCACCGAGGAGCATGCGCGGCACGGCATCTTCGACGAAGAAGGTCAGCTCCAGGCCCTTGCATTGCGCCCGCTCAGCCACGAGGTCGACCGTGCTTTCCACAATCTCCTGCAGGTCAAACGGGAGGGTCTCGAAGTCGAGCTTCCCGGCTTCAATTTTCGAGAAGTCCAGAATGTCATTGATGACCCCGAGGAGAGCTTCGCCGCTCATGCGCGCCGTCTCGGCGAACTCGCGCTGGTCCGGACGCAGTTCGGAATCGAGAAGGAGATTTGTCATTCCGACCACGCCGTTCAGCGGGGTGCGAATCTCGTGGCTCATTGCGGCTAAAAATTGGCTCTTGGCCTGGGACGCTGATTCAGCGGCTTCTTTCGCGACGACCAGTTCGCAAGTGCGTCGCTCGACGGTGCTCTCAAGCGTGCGATTCCCCTCCACCAATGCCTCTTGCGCCTCACGAAGCAGGCGATTCTTCCGCAGGAGCAATACACCGGCTCCGAGCAGTGGGATCATCGCCAGGCCGAGTGCAAGCAGGCCATACCGCAGGCGGGTGGCATTGAGAAGTGGAGCTGCTTTGACGGCGGTGATATCGGCGGGAGTCCGAGCCAGCATCGTCACCTGCTCACCGAGTGAGTTCCCCTGGAGGAAGCAAATGCCAGTGATTGCCAGGGTGCTGTCGATGATTGTCACCGCAGGATCGAGCCCTGCGGCCTCGTCCAGCACTGCGAGCAAGCTGCGCGATCCATCCTGCAGGATGAAGTGGGCGCGCCCGCCTGCCTGGTAGAAGCTGATGAGCTTTCCCTTAACGCGGATGAGTTCGCCAGCTTCGAGGGAGGTTTTGATCTCTCCTATTTTCCGGATTTTGGCGGGAGGAGGCTCGCCGGAGCCGATCCTGCGAATCAGCGCGTCGTTGACCCACGGCTTGGAACTCCCAGGTTGAGCGAAGCCGACAGCCTCGACCTTGTCTCCCGGCTGGATGGGTTCAGTTACAGGTCCTTGGACAAAAACGCTGTGCCCATCCGCAGTTAGATACACGCCTAGTCCCGGGCGATGGAAAGTAGCGATGCCGCTCACCCTGGCACGATGTTGCCACGAGAAATTTCGACGGAATTGGAGAAGTTCGTTGATTCTAAAAGCTGGCGTGGCCCATGGATCGGGATGCGGCGGTTTGCGGACGGTGATGTCTCGAATGGTCTCGCTCCAGAGCTTTGGGGTGATGAACTGTGCGTTTTTCGTCCAGTCGGAGATACAAACGCCGCGTATCGAAACCTCCGCATCGATCATTCCCTCCGCAATCTCGCGAGTCATCCCCGGCACGCCAAACTTCATGGAGATGCCACCACTTTGCAGGATGAGATCGCCTGGAATCTCTGACTGAATTTCATCTTTCGAAACAAGGCGGCGGAAAATGCCGTGTATCTCCACCCAGCGACAATCCAGCGCACCAGAAATCATGTCAGAAGCGTTGGCGCGCAGAGGAGTGGGGAGCCCCTCGTGTCGGACGATCTCGACGCTTTCGTAGGAGATGGTCGGCACGAAATCTCCTGGCTGAACCGTCCCGCGCACCACCACCCGATCACCGCTGCGGTGAGGCCCAAGAACTGCCCCCTCATGGATATCGATGTAAATCGCCTCCCCTTTCTCCTCTATGAAAAAGCACCATCCTTCGGGGTGCATGAAGGTGATCACCCCCTCGACCTCCGCGCGTCGATTCTGCGCTGCCTGTTCACGGGAGAGCGCCCGGACTTCCGAGATTTGGCCCAGCGGAGGAAGAGCACCCGGCGTTTCGGCCAAGGAGCGCGCCGACACAACGCTCGCCCAGAACGCCAGAGCAGCGAAGAGGTGGGGCTGGCGGAGGAAATCAAACATCGAACGGAGCGTGTACACCCATACTAACAGCATCGCGGGTTCCTAAGGTGGTGGCGACAATGCTGATTTCCGGACGCTGTAAATACCGAGGGGAGCTGGAGGAGCGCTGAAAGCATAATGTCCTGCACGCTGACGTAGGCGCCTTTCACCAAGCTTGCACTGAGCCTCCGGTGCGCGGCTAAGATGCTCGGGATGAACCGGGTGCCGCTTTTGCGAACGAGGTATGCATGGCTCGCACTGGGCGTGGCCGCCCTGCTGGGCGGGCTCGCAATCAATATCGGCATCGCGGAACCGGCCAGCCTCGCCTGGTGGATCGGCATTTCCGCGGGTTGTCTCCTCGTGTTCATGCTCGGCCTCGTGCTGGCCGCGATTCGCAAGCTGCAGAGCGACTGGCACTCAACGCGCGCCAATGAGCAACGGCTGATCACCACGTTGCAGAGCATCG
>DASVRY010000664.1:0-6075 GCA_036388395.1 Chthoniobacteraceae bacterium | reverse complement strand
CTCTCGAGCACCGGCCGGACGTCCTTGGTGAAGTCTGCGGCGTTGACGCCACCGACCGCCAAAGCGACCAACAACAGGGATGAGCGCAGGACAGAGGGGAGCATACGAACCGCGCGATGATGGCCGAGAAAGCGTCACCGCGCAACTAGCGGCGAGAAAACTCGCACGCAGGAAGCTGCTGGAATCCGAATAGCCGGGTTCGGGCCGATTGGCGCGGCAGTCCCCCGGAACTCCTGGTCGGGCCCTTCAGGCGGCGCGTGGATCTGCTCAGTGCGCTGTTGCGCCGCCCTAATACTTCGGCACGCTCGGATCGACTTCGTCGCTCCAGGCGAGGATGCCGCCTTCGACATTCCAGAGCTTGTTGAAGCCGGCCTCCTGGAGCAGCTTCAGCGCGCGGGCGGAGCGGGCTCCAGATTTGCACTGGAGCACGATCTCATCTGCGCTATCGAGCTCGCTCATCCGCGATGGGAGCTGACCCAGCGGGATCAGCTGCGAGCCGGGGATGCGGCAGATGTCGTATTCGAACGGCTCGCGCACATCGACGAGGACGAATTTGTCGCCGCGATCCTGCTTTTGCTTCAACTCGCTGGCGCTAATTGTCGGCACGGGTGCCTCGGCGTCTTCAGCCGCTTTGGCCTGTGGAATGCCGCAGAACTGATCGTAGTCAATCAGCTCGGTAATCGTCGGATTGTCGCTGCACACCGGGCACTTTGGATCGCGCCGGAGCTTGAACTCGCGGAACTTCATCTTCAGTGCATCGAAGTGGATCAGCTTGCCGATGAGCGGTTCGCCGATGCCCATGATGAGCTTGATCGCTTCGATCGCCTGCATGACGCCAATGACGCCGGGGAGCACACCGAGCACGCCGCCTTCGGCGCAGCTCGGGACCATTCCTGGTGGCGGTGGTTCGGGGAACATGCAGCGGTAGCACGGCCCGCCGAGGCTCGGTGCAAAGACGGTGCACTGCCCATCGAAGCGGAAGATCGAGCCGTAGACGTTTGCCTTCTTTAGGAAAACGCAGATGTCGTTCGAAAGATAACGCGTGGGGAAATTGTCCGTGCCATCGATGACGATGTCGTACGGCTCGACAATCTCGCGGGCGTTTTCCGACGTGAAGTAGGTGTCGTACAGATCGACCTGCACGTTCGGATTCACTTCGCGGATCCGGTCACGGGCGGAGTTCAGCTTCTTCCGGCCCACGTCTTTGGTGCCGTGGAGGATCTGACGCTGGAGATTGGAGAAATCGACGGTGTCGCCGTCGACGATGCCCATCCGGCCGACGCCAGCCGCCGCGAGATAGAGCGCGATCGGTGAGCCTAGCCCGCCGGCGCCGATGCAGAGCACGCTTGCGGCCTTGAGGCGTTTCTGCCCTTCGAGCGTCACTTCCGGCATGATGAGATGGCGGGAGTAACGGGCGATCTCGTCGTTGCTGAATTCAATCCGCTCGGTGCGGCTCGGGTCGATGATGCTGCTGGCCATAATGTGGGAGGGAGACGGTAGCACTTCTCTCGCGCATGGGAAGCGCGGTGAAAGAACGGGGCGTGGTTGGTGATTAGTCGAATGCGCGGCGCTGCAGCGTTGAGCGTGGCCAGACGGCGTCGGTTCCTCAATGGGCACGCCTACAACTGCGTTGCACCGGACCGGGAGGTCCGCTGCGACAGGCCGGAGGTCTGTGCTCGCCGGAAGAGTCTGGCGAGCGTCCTCAGAAAGGGGAGCGCAGGTGTCCCGACCTGTGGTTGCCGACCTCCCGGTGGGCAACACCGCACAAGAAACGGCCGCCTGCTTCGCACGCGCCTGCTCAGAACAGACACAACGTGCAGGTTCCTGATTGCAGCGCCTGCTCTCCTTCTCAATGATTGGCCTCCATGCTGAACTACATTTGGCTCGGCCTCATCCTTGCCGCGGTCGCGATCGCCGGCATCACCGGGCGTGTGAAGGAGATGACCGACGGCGCGATTGACTCCTCAAAGACGGCCGTGACTCTGGCCCTCGGGCTGATCGGCATCATGGCGCTGTGGCTCGGCGTCATGCGGCTCGCCGAGAAATCCGGACTGGTCCAAGTGATCGCGGGGGCGATCCGCCCACTGATGAAATGGCTCTTTCCCGATGTGCCGGCGCAACACCCTGCGATGGGCTCGATGGTCATGAACATCGCCGCGAACATGCTCGGACTGGCCAATGCCGCGACGCCGCTCGGGCTCCGAGCGATGAAAGATCTCGAGCGGCTGAACCCGCATCCCGGCACCGCGACAAACGCGATGTGCACCTTCCTGGCGATCAATACCAGCTCCGTTCAGCTCATCCCGGCGACTGCCGTCGCGGTGCTCGCCTCCGCGGGTTCCGCCAATCCCACGGCGATCATCGGCACGGCCTTCCTCGCAACGCTTTGTTCGACTGCTGCCGGCATCACGAGCGTGCGGCTGTTGGAAAAGCTCCCCGTTTTTCGCGCTCCTGCGCCGGCTCCGAAAGCGGTGACCGAGTCGGATGCGGAGGAAAATGCCGAGGTCGAGGGATCCGCGCCGCTCCGCCGCATTGGCGCCTGGGGATATGCCGCGATGGCGCTGCTCTTTCTGGTGTTCGCCACGATGTTTGTCTCGCAAATCGTGCCGGAGTGGTTTGGCCGCCCGGCCTCTGCGGAGGCGGGGAATATCCTCATCCGCTCGGTGGGTGCGTTGTCGCTCTTGGCTATCCCGTTCGTGCTCGCCTTCTTTCCGGCCTATGCGGCGCTCCGCGGGCTGCCCGTCTACGAAGAGTTCGTCGAAGGCGCCAAGGAAGGCTTTCACACGTCAGTCCGGATCATCCCGTTCCTCGTCACGATCCTCGTGGCAATCGGGATGTTCCGTGGTGCAGGCGGCCTCGATATTCTCTCCGGCTATACCGATGCTGAAGGTGTGCGACATGCCGGATGGCTGTCCCGCCCGCTGGAGGCGATCGGCTTTCCTCCAGACCTGCTGCCGATGGCGCTGATCCGGCCCCTGAGCGGGAGCGGCAGTCTCGGCGCCCTGAGCGATCTGGTGAAGAACCTCGGTCCAGATCACCTCATCACGCTCACGGCTGCGACCGTCTTTGGCAGCACTGAGACGACCTTTTATGTGATCGCCGTTTACTTCGGCTCCGTGGCCGTGCGCCGCACCCGCCATGCGGTGCCAGCGGGATTGATCGCGGACGCTGTCGGCATTATCGCTTCGATTGCGATCTGCCGGATGATGTTTACCTGAGCCGCTGCCCGGTCGGTGTACCTTCAGTCGCGACGCTCTTGCATCGCGCCGCATTCTGCTGAGAATCCGCTCTTCTCATGTCGCTTGGCCAACTCTTGCTCACCGGCGTTCCCGGTCCCGTTCTCGATTCAGAATCAGCCGCCACTTTTCGCCGCATCCAGCCGGGCGGCTATATCCTCTTTGGCCGAAATATCGAGTCGCCGGCGCAGCTCCGGAAGCTGATCGACGACCTGCGCGACCTCAGCGAGGTGGAGCCGATCATTACGATCGACCAGGAGGGCGGACGCGTCTCGCGACTCAAGCTCCTCGGGAACGAGCCGCCGAACGCCCAGCAGTTACGTGATCGCGACGACCTTGGCCTGATCAAGCGCCACGGCCACATCACGGGCCGTCTCTTGCGCATGTTTGGCTTCAATCTCGATCTGTGTCCGGTGCTCGACATCTCGTTCGATGATGACGCCGACAACTCCCTCCGCGGTCGGTGCTACGGTCGTGATGTCGCGGAAGTCATCAGCAAAGCCACCGCTTTCAACGACGGTTTGCGCGCGGAGGGGATCCGCAGTTGTGGCAAACATTTCCCCGGCTACTCGCGCGCACCGCTTGATGCGCACCACGAGCTGCCGACGATCCCGCTCACACGCGAAGAGCTGGAGGCGAACGAACTCGCGGTCTTCCGCCACTTTAGCTGCAGCGTGGATTCGATGATGATCGGCCACGCCTTTTATCCACATCTCGAAAGCACCCAAACGCCGTCTTCGCTCTCCCGCACCGTCATTACCGATCTGCTGCGCGGGGAACTCGGCTTCTCCGGGCTCGTCATGACCGACGACCTGGACATGGGCGCGATTCTAAATCACTACGGGCTCGAGGAGACGATCCGCCTCGCGATCACCGCCGGCAACGATCTCGCGATGATCTGCCACCGGATCTCGTTCGTGGAGGAGGCGTTCGGTTACTTCGAAAAAATCCCGGCGGCAGAGCTCGACCGGGCGTTGGAGAATGTCGCGAAGTTCAAAAGTGGCATGGTGCCGCCAGATCCATTCGACGAGGGGGAATTTCGCCGCCGCGACCGCGAAGTTTGGGACCTGCGCGTGGCGACGTTGGGAGCTGAACTGGCCGCGGAGCGCAGCCCTGAAGACGGCAAGCGGTCGCCCGTCGAGCTATACTAGCGGACCGAATTTCGGTTCAGCGGGGACAAATGCGGCAGCGTGTCCACGGCGACCCCCAAGCCGAGAGTCTGAGAGAGACGACGTTTTCCTTTTGCGCTGCTGCCCACCGGAGGTGTGCAGCCACAGGCCAGAGGCCTATGCTCCCTTCCGGAGAAGGGAGAGCCATGCGCATCCTGGGGAGCACAGACCTCCGGTCTGTCGCAGCGGACCTCCCGGTCCGGTGCACCGCAGGCAGGAGAGTCACCTTTGAGGAGTAAACGCCTCCTGCACCGTCACCTGATGCGACGAGCAACGCCTGCACTGGACATGTACGCGTCGCGATATCGAGCCTCCGGGATTCGGCCTCGCATCTCAGCCAGCTGCAAGCGCTTGTGCGCGCCGATACCGGAAGTCCCTAAACTGCGCCGGATCTCCTGAATGCCCCGCCTCTGCTGCGTGCACAATGTTCACCAGCTCTCGTGCAGTGACATAATGGAAGCGGAGCGCCCGGTCCGCGGCTGCCACTTGGGATGTCATTTCCTTAAACCGCCGAAGCACCTCGGTGCTTGCGCTCGGTGCGCCGGTCCTGCACTGCACAGGAAGGGTGACAAACAACCAGTTTGGCCGGCCCTCGAGCGTGATCCTGCAGTCCATCCACATCCGCAAGTGATGCACCGACCCGGCATTGTCGGAGCTGATGCACCCCGATTCCAGACGAGGCAAAAGCCCAAGCCTGCGGCGGCTCCAATCCACCGTAATCGGCTGCTCGATGGTCAGCAGTTCATCGGAAGAGGCGTTGCGGATTTCGCGATCGGAGCGGACGCGCCGGCTGCGAGGGAGTTCGTCGGCCGAACGGTAATAGATTCTCGGGAGTGGCAATTTCTCCTTTCGGCTGCGGAGAGGTGCCTTGGTAAATCGAGCATAGCAACCTGCGGCTCGCAGCAGGTGGCAGCCTCTCAACGACCCTTGCGTGCCGAAGTTCTGAGGAGCCGAACTGTGCAGAGCAAAGACTGCTGCACCGGATTCGTCGGTCGACAACAGGTGCCGCTCGCGAAGTTCTTCTCGGGCGCGAGTGAGGCTGACAAGTGAATCGTGAGACTCCCCCGTGTGTCGCTGAGCCTGCAGCTCGATTTCGCTCCCGGTAGCGCGGCAAAACGCAAGGAGCGCCGTGTCGTCGGTCTTGGGGAGATCACTCGGCGGATAGAAGATCGTGACCTTGGGCGGGATATCCACACCGTTGACCGCCGCCCCGGAAGAATTGTTAGACTGAACGGAGTCTTTCGCGCCCCGTGTCTCGGGGAGCTCGCCGCCATCGCTGCAAAGGCAAAGCATTACGTGGCGGACGCCGAGCACGTGTTGAGGATCCGTCTTTCTCCGCTGCAAGGCCGCACGCCACAAGTGGAGATCGGGAAACATCAATGGGGATGCTTCCGCTCAATGGCGACTCCAGGGGAGTCAACAGCGAGGTCGACGTCGAGAAGTGCGGGCTGGGAGGGGGACTCGGGGGAATCGATTCTTGACCAATAAACAAGTTACAATCGCGCGGCAACTGTTTTACAGCTGAGCGATGCGATCATGAGGACGTGGCTGCTGCATGCGAGGGATCGTTCAAGATAAAGCACTCCACCGTCGCTCCGGCATTGCGGATGCGCGACGTGGCGAGTCGGAGGTCGTGCGTAGACGAGCACCCGGTGCCGACGACAAGTAAC
>DASVRY010000663.1:0-3422 GCA_036388395.1 Chthoniobacteraceae bacterium | reverse complement strand
TCTTATTCTACAGGACCCCAAACCTCCGCATCTGTGCTCAAACAGCTGCAGGGACGACCACCAGGTGTCGAGTTGAGCTTGTGAATGGGTCCAGGGGTGAATTGAACCAAATATCACCATGCTTGCTGATCTAGCCGAAGTAGAAGTCAAAGGAAATGGCGCCGCAGTAACCGGAACGAGAAAGCACCGCGTCTATCTTGTGGATGATCATCCGGTGTTCCGTCATGGAATCGCCAAGCTGGTGAACTCAGAAGAGGATCTCACCGTCTGCGGCGAAGCAGGTACCGCTGCCGCTGCGCTCGATGGCCTCCGGCAGACGGAAGCCGATGTCGCGATTCTGGATGTCTCTCTCGCCGGGACGAACGGCATTGAGCTGAGCAAGCAAATCCGGGCTGAACACCCGAAGATGCCGCTGCTTGTCGTCTCCATGCATGACGAAGCTCTCTACGCTCTGCGGGCACTCCGCGCTGGCGCCCAAGGCTATGTGATGAAGCGAGAAGGCACTACGCATCTGCTTACCGCGATCCGCAAAGTGCTCGCGGGCGAGGTCTGGGTCAGCCCGCGTTTCTCTGAGCAACTCCTCTACCAAGCCGCGCGTGTCCCCGGCCCGCAGGAGAAGTCGCCGCTCGATGCCCTCACCGACCGGGAGATGGAAGTGCTGCAACTGCTCGGCCTTGGCCAAAGCACGCGCAAAATCGCTGAGGAGCTTCACTTGAGCCCAAAGACGATCGAAACTCACCGTCTTCACATCAAGGAGAAGCTCGGATTTAAGCAGTCTTCGGAGCTGGTCTTCTTTGCGGTGAACTGGGTGAGCAACCAGACGGGCTGACAATCGGTTCCGCGAAGAGGGAGGTGCTTCCTGCGAGGGCGGCTCGGGGAGCAGAAAACAATGACAGCTCCGAACTCATGCCTTCAGGACGCACAAAGCCGCCTTCTCTTGCGAGAGGGCGGCTCGGTTAACGGGTAGTTAGCGATTATGGATTCGGCGCAGCAGGAGCAGCTGGTGTTGAGGGAGCGGCATTTTCCGCGCGCTTCTCTGAAGGAGTGGTGATGGTCACGTCTGGCACGGTGATCGTCTTTTCCTTCTGACCAACAGTCACGTCTGCGGCGTCCACGTCGTATTTGGGAGCTTGTCCGCCCTCGACGCTGACCTTCGGCATTTCTCCCTCCTGGGTCTTCTTTACCTCGCATGCGGTGGTAAAGAGGGCGACGGTGCAGATGCTGAGTGCGGCAGAGATGCGGACTGTGACGGGTGTGAGATTTTTCATATGGTGTCTGGCCACTAATACGGCGCTCAGATGCAAACCGCGCGTTTGGATCGCAGATGGATCGGGGAAAACGCGGCAGGCGTGTGAGTTGATCTCCGTTACTTCCTCCGCACTCAAGCCCCCAATGCGCAGCAATTCGGCTGCTTCAGTAGTTCCCGGCTCACGCAATCTACGACAACTGTGAACTCGCACTCCCCAAGCCCCGCTAACTAAAGCTCGCCCGCTGGTGGAGCGTGATAAACCAACGCCAGCTCGCAACTTTACCGGGCGATGGGCGTTCGTCTGCGCAAGCTATGGCGCTCACCACTTTTCTCACTTCAACTACAGCTTTCCGGACTGGCGTCCTGCTGGCGACCGCTGCAGCGACCTTTGCCGTAGGACGGGTGACCGCACCGACGTCCGTTCCAGCAATCGGAGGCAGCGGAAATGGGCGAGGCGACGTGAATGCACGAAACTCCGGAGGAGGGGGTAGGGAGGGGAGCGGGACGAGTGTGGACGTCGGGCGGCCGACAAGCGATTTTGCTGCGGCGGCTGGGATCGACAGCGCCGGGATTCGGGAAGTCACCGGAGGTCGTCCTATGGAGGAGTGGCTGAGGCACGTTTTGAGTCAGGACGATCAGATCGTTCGGACCTCCGCGTTCCTCCGATTGCTCGAGCAGTTGGAGACGCCGGAGCAAATCCGCGCCGCACTGACGGTCTTCGAGGGCGCGGTGGATCGCGGCCGGAACGGGGGCGAGTACGCGATGCTTCTGCAAAAGTGGACGCAGCTCGAGCCGAAAGCGGCACTCGCTTTTGCGGAGACGAAAAGCCGCGGTGAACGGTGGATGGCCATGGGGACGGTGCTACGGACCTGGGCGCGGGTCAGTCCCGACGAAGCGCTCGACTGGGCGCGGGAGAATCCCGAAAGCCTCGGCGGGCGGGGCCGGCGTGGTGAAGAGGGGAACGCTCCCATGGCGCTCGCCTTGTCGCAAGTTGCGCGCACGAATCTGGACCGCGCATTGCAAGTTGCCGGATCGGAGACTCTGGCCGGAAGGTCGCGCATTCCTGAGATGCTGGCGACGGAGTTGATCAATCAGCGTGGGTCCGACGCAGCTCGCCTCGCGGTGCTGAACGTCCCGGCGGGACCTTTCCGCGACCAGCTCATGCAGCAGGTGGCTAGACGTCTCGCGGCGGACGACGGACCGGGCACAGTCGATTGGGTCATGACCCTACCAGAGCAGAGTCGCAGCTCAGCCCTCTCGGAGGCGGTAGGCGCGTGGGCGCAACGTGATCCGGTCGCCGCCGGCAATTATCTCCGCCAACTCCCACCAACTCCGGCCACAGACGCGTCGCGCGAGCGATTCGCGGCAAACGTCCTCCGTCAGGACCCCGAGGGTGCGATGGCCTGGGCATCCACCATTTCCGATGAGCAACAGCGCAGCCGCGCCTTGGAATCGCTGGGTCGCAATTGGCTGCGGCGCGATGCTGGTGCCGCGCAAAACTGGATCGCTCAGAGCGACTTGCCAGACCCGGTGAAGTCGCGACTCCTTCCACAGCGCGCGGCAAAGTGATTTGGTGACGCCACCCGCACCCTTGCTCGGCTGTATGACTCGGACGGAGGCGGATAAAGAACAGGTGGTATGGTAGCTTGAATTGCGTACCATCCCGGCGTTCACTCGGCTTGCATTACAGCAGGTCCCAAAGCGCTCGTAGCTCAGTTGGATAGAGCAGCGGTCTTCTAATTTTTTCCGGGCATTTTCGCCCAAATCGCTCCAAATGCTCTGCAGTCGTCCGGAGCTGATGGGCGCTAGCTTTGAGACGACGCGGCCTCCTCCCTAATCCTCCCGAAACGTTCCAAACTTCCGCACGAGGTTACCTTTTCGGGTTACTCCTTGGAGAAACGGTTTGCCGCCCGCATGCTCCCGAGTGGCCTAACAACCCCAAGCTCAGCGACCGCGGAGTGTGGCGCGGCACCTGCATGGCGGGTGGAAAGGCGGCGGTGGAAGCAGGTGCCGTGACGCACGGAGCGGTTCGCTGCAGCGCATGGTTAGGCGCCGGTTGGGTTCGGAATCTGCCCCACGACGTCATCTGGAGTGTCGGTCTGTCGATCAGGTCCGGCAGAGCGAAACTCGATCTGTGATGGCGCGAAGCGAATCTCAACGGGAGTGCCCCAGG
>DASVRY010000662.1:0-2288 GCA_036388395.1 Chthoniobacteraceae bacterium | reverse complement strand
CAGGTAGGGGTTGCAGGCGGAATCTGCACTGCGCGATTCGCAACGTCCGCCGCTCATCGGCACACGCACTGAGTTGGTTCGGTTGTTAGTACCGAAAGAGTTGAAACTGGCGCCCACGAGTAGTAGCCCATCGCGCCTTTGCGGATGAGAAGCTTATAGCTATTCACGGTCGGAGCGAAAGCCGCGCAGAGCGCCCGTCCGTGCCGCAGAATGCCGGCGATGAAGGAGTATCCCAGCCTGTTTAAACCCAAGCCGTATGGGTCTTCCTCGCCTGGCTTCGCCTTGAAAAGATTCGCGCCCGTCTCGACATCCGCGAGCGACATATTGAAGTGTGCGCCGTTGCCCGTTTTATCCGCAAAGGGCTTTGGCATGAACGTGGCGAGCAGCCCTTCGTCTGCCGCGAGCTTCTTTGCCAGCATGCGGAAAAAGATATAGCGGTCGGCCATCGTCAGCCCATCCGCGAACTGAAAGTCGAACTCGAACTGCGAGTTCCCGTCCTCGTGGTCGAGCGAGTAGAGATCCCAGCCGAGCCCATTGATTGTTGTCGCGATTTTGTCCATGAGCCCATACACGTCCAGGAAACGCTTCAGGTCATAGCAGCTCTTCATCAAGTCATCGTCCGGGTTCGGGACGAGCAGTTTCCCGCCGTCGAGCTTCAGGAAGTAAACCTCACACTCGATGCCAAGATTGAAGGAGTAACCGAGCGCCCGCGCCTGCTCGAGAACGCGGCCAAATACGACGCGGGTGCTCACTTCATAAGGCTCTCCGTGGAAGGTCAGGTCCGCCGGATACCACATCACCTCCGGCTGCCACGGTAGTTGCACGCCGCGCTTCAGATCCGGAATGCTGGCGAGTTCATCGTCATTCGGCCGCTGTCCTAGACCATCCAACGCGTAGCCGGTGTAGAGCTCCGAACCGCGGGCAAAATCCTCGAAATGCCCGACAGGAACCACCTTGCCCTTCGGCACGCCGTGGATATCCACATACGCGCCGACGCAGTATTTCACGCCCTTCGCGATCAAGGCGTGCTTCGTCGCAGAAAGATCACCTGCCGAGCCGGCGCTGTTTCCGCTGGTCGCGGTGGCCGTAGAACCAGCCAGGTTCGCGGACCGCACTGGAAATTCTGGGGCTAGTAGGTTGCTCATCGGTAGAGCAATAGTCCCGGCGGACAGCTTCTGAAATAGGTCGGCAGACCTATGGTCCATCATAACTCCTGAAGACCCACCAGAGCTGCCGCGTAGCGATTCTCCGATCCTGTTTTTTCCAGCACACGCTCCACGTGGCGCTTCACAGTATGCATGGAGATGCTCAGGATGATGCCGATCTCTGCATTGCTCTTTCCCTGCCCCAGCCACTCCAGCACCTCACGCTCGCGAGCGGACAAGGAGGCTGACGAAGCCGTGGCGCTGCCTTCCTCCACCACGATGAGGAAGCCTGCATGGTGCGGGTGCCGCGAAAACTTCAGCCGCAGCACGGCGTTGCCTCGCTGCAGCGGCGGCAATTCTGCCGTTTCTCCGGTCCGGCGCAGGCGCGCAATGTGCCCGGCAATGGACGCCGGCAATTCATCATCATTGAGGCGCCGGCCCTCGAAGCGTGAGAGCAGATCACGTGTGCGGGCGCTCCAGTAATCGATCCCGCCCAAGCGGCTCAGAAAAATGAAGCCGCGTTGCAGCGTCTCTTCCAATCCCACTGCTGCAGGGTGAGTGAGTTCATCGACAGCGATATCCACGCCGGTGACGCCAATGCATTGTCCGCGAAAACGAATCGGTGCGACCTGGCTGGTGATGAACTCGCGCCGGCCAAGAAACGGAAATTCATATGGATCCATGACGGTCTCCGCGCGCCGCTGCATCGGCACCAGATACCAATCTCCATAACCGGGAACATCGTAACCGATGTTTGGCTCGACGTGCATGGTGCCGCCGCTGCGATTCCAGACTGGGATGAAACGGCCGGTTCGATCGTGCCCCGGGGAATTGGCAAAGTCGCAGTCGCGGCCATCAAGTGCATTGGGCTCCCACACGCTCCAGACGCCGAGATACTGCGGATTCTGGGCGAGCGTCTCGCGCAGGATGTCGTCGAACAGGCGACGGTCAGCGATGCCAAGCTCGCGCATCGCCGCGAAGGTCTCTGCAAGGGCTCGTGGAGTGGAAATGATGGAAGTGGTGTGCATGAGCGGCAGCGCGAGAAAGAGCTGCCGCCGCCTCTAGCAAGGAAGGTGCCATCCGAAGGCGACAGAGGGAGAAGCGGGGGACTCGGGCGAAACGCGGAACTCACCTGCTGCTGAT
>DASVRY010000661.1:0-7963 GCA_036388395.1 Chthoniobacteraceae bacterium | reverse complement strand
CTGCTCGCGGGTCCGCTGTAGCTCCGTTTTGAAACGGTTCTCCGCGCCACGCAGCCGATTTAGCTCATCGCCACTTTGCTGGAATGTCGTACGCAAGCCGTCCCGCTCGGACGCAGTGGCGGCCAGGTCCTCCCGCAATTTTTGCAATTCCTGCTGCGACCGTTGGGTCTCGCTGCGCAACCGCGCCGCTTCTTCGATCGCTCCTGTAAGCTCCTTTTGTTTCCGCTCCAGCTCCTCGTAAGCGCCATCAGCCGTTCCAGCGAGCACGGCCAGCTTGCGCCGCACCGAGACAGAAACCGGCGCGCTCGCACTCTCGGGGATGACCAGCGAACTCCGGCAAAGTGGACAATCGACCGCGAGCCCCGCCGCCGTCTCGTCCACAGCGATCTTCTGCAAGCATTCCGGACAGTGAAATTTTAGGTCGGCCATGGGGCAACGTTTTGGGAAGGAGGGGATCCGAGAAGAGTTCGCTACCATTCCTGAGCAGCGAAACAAAGTGAATCCATTTCCAGTTTGAACCTCCCTTCCGGATTTCCGAACCCCGTCTCTTTATTGAAACCGATTAGAAACTCGCTCGGGTGGGCGCAGGAGCTGCTTTTCACATTACTCGCAATCATGAACGATCGCTCACGGCTTCCTCTCCATCGTGCTGAAGACCACATCCCGCTCACACCGGATGAGCTCAGTCGCTTTGCGCAACTGAGCCGCGCTTTCGTCCAAGTGTGCCTCGACGCAGGCTGCGAGCTCACGGATGGGAAAATCAGCCAAGCCATGTTGCTCAACTGGCTGGCGGAGAATTACGTCGCCGTGAGGAAGCTCGCGGGATTGCCAGAACTCGCCTCGATCGAAGGGGTTGAAGAGCCAGCGTACACGGATCTCCAGATGGCGAACATGATGCTTACAATGCTCGAGTTTGCCCGCTCCCGTGCAACACGTCTGGAGGAGAAGTCACAGATCACGAGCGTGATGCGGCTTGTCCACCGCGCGGTAGAGTGCTGAGCGAGCAGGTCCGAAGTGCGCAAACCTGTAACGAGGCGAAGCTCACACGATTAACGCGTGAGCAGGGCATCTATTCGATGATCCGCGGCGAGCTGGTCGGCAGCGGTGAACCTGGTCCGATCACGTTCCCGGCAGAAGCAACGCGACCTTCGCCCGCACGCTTGTTGATTACGAAGGTGTTATTGTCGCCGTGGGTAGCCCAAGGCCCGCTTGGCACCTCGTCGAAATCGACGAACTTCCAGTCCGTTACGTCAGTGTCGACCATTCCTAGGAAGTCCCGAACTGCGGGCGAGACATCGAGACCCGCCCCTTTGTTGAGGTTTGCCTTCGGACGCTCGGTACCGAAGACGTACTGCCAGTGGTCGGTGCGGAACGGCCCGCAGTCTTCCCACTGGGCATAGGCTACCTTGTCTTTGTAACGAATCGCTAGCCATCTGCCTTTTAGCACCGTTTTTCCTTTCCCGCGGAAGTCCTTCTTGAACCACGGGATCACAGAAGCCGCTTCGGACTTGTGCCCTTCCCGATTGATATCGTTGTAAGGGAGCGCCACGTAGAATGGGTTCTGCCGCGGAACAAAGTCCGCCGGCATATAATTCACGCGCTTCACTTTCTCAGGATGGTCCGTCCCCCCGTAGTTGACGCCCCATTTCATATCCCAGGAGCTGGCGTGGTTTGGCACCGGATTATTCTTCGTTGGCTCCTCTCCCACCCAAAAAGTCGTCGTCACGATGCTATTCCGCCACGGGTAGCGATCGATTCCGTTTTGTAGAGTTGGCGGCGCTGTGACGCCTCCAGGCTGCCCCTGGCTTGTCCCGACGTTGGGCTTCAGATCAGGTCGTGACAGAACCGACTCACGGAGTTTCCTGGAAAGGTCGCTTGTTTCTGCCTGTGCCACTCCCTGGGGGAAGAGCGATATGATCGAGGAGGCAAGGATCGCAGAAGAGAGGAGGATTCGTCGTCTGGTTCTCATAAGCATTCGGGGTATGTGGGTCCATGTCGACAAGGCCGACACTATAACTGAATCGGACGCTACTAGGGCCACTGCGGGTGTGTAAGGATGACGCTCACCCACCTTTCACCCGAACACAAGGGAACATCGCACCCCTCATCGACCGCCATTAAGCGTCGACTAGCGGTAAAACCCATCTGCCGCGGTGGGGGCGTGCGAACCATTTCGTCTCCGGCTCTGAGCGGTCGACAAAAGCTCTATGAATTCACTCCTCTGGCTCGCCCTCGTTGTCGTCGCCCTCTGGATCATCCTCCGCGTCGCTCTTGCGATCACGAGTGGGATCCTTCACCTACTGTGGATCGCCGCCATCATCATGTTTGTGATGTGGCTCTACCATAAGGTCCGCGGCAAGGCGAAGGGGTGACCAGTTCCCTCCTTTGGCAACTTGCGAGAGGTTCTCAGCGCGCGGACGTGCGAGCGGCGATCTTCTCACGGCCCTTTTCAAGGATTTTCCTCTCCGTTCGCGAGAGACTGTGCATTCCCTCGCGTGATACCTTGTCGAGGATCGGATCAATCTCCGCGCTGATGAACTGCTCTGCAGTCATGCGATCCAGTCGCGCCGCGCGTTGTCGCTTTTCAAAAATGTAACGCTGAATCGCCAGTGGGTTTCCGAAGCCAAGTTGCTTCGCGTAGATCCACCCAAAGAGCGTTCCCGTGAGCATGCCCACCGGACCGAGTTCCGGCGCGGTGTAGGTGGCCCAAAGGCCGGCGGTCACCAAGACCAGCCCCAAGCCGAGGTGCTTCGCGCGCAGCCGGAGCGGGATGACAAAAAAGAGGTGCCACGTGATTTCCAACTCCGGGAGAATGGTCGCGTAGGCGCCGAGCAGCGCACAGACACCGGCCGTGACGCCGACGAGCGCCACCTCAGGCATGGCCAGCCAGTGCGCCACACCTCCAAGAAGGTTCGAGCAGAGATAAATTCCTAGAAGGTGGCGTGAGCCAATGATCGGCTCCACTTCGCGCCCGGCAAAGTAGAGCACCATCATATTCCCCAGCAGATGGAGGGGCAGCGGGCAATCGTGGAGAGCAAGGAAGCTGAGGAATTGCCAGTAATTGCCTTCAGCGATCCCGCTCCCGGTCAGCGCCAGCCAGTGCCCCAGCCAATCGCCGATCTGTCGATCCTTCTGCCATTGCTCAAAGGTGAACTGCGCCACGAATGCCGCCGTGTGCAGCGCAATAAGCAGCACCGTCAGGCTTGGCCGCCCAGCAGACCACCCGCGCGTGTATGGCTGCAGTTGGCGACGGGAGGGACGCATGACTGCTCGGAAGCTAGGCGACCGGAATTCTGTTGTAAAATCGGAAAACTGCACATCTGCACTTCGGGAAGTGAAACCCCGGCATGAGCCTCCATCCGACCGAAAGTGATTGGTGGACACCGGGTCCGCTGATTACCAATCAGAGCCCTGCCCCACTGTCCCATTGCCACACATGACCAGCGTCCAAGTCGAACTCGGCCCGCGTAGCTACCCCGTGCTTGTCGGCACCGGCACACTGGAGCAGCTCGGGGAAACGCTGCGCTCTCACGGCCTGCATCAAACTCAGGCTTTGATCATCACGAACTCCGATGTGGGTGCGCTCTACTATGAACCAGTAAGTGCCGCCCTCGAGGGAGCTGGCTTCAAGCGCGTGGTCCGCCATGACATCCCCGCCCAGGAGGAAGGGAAAAACTGGGAGGAGTTTTCACGTTGCTGCGGAGCACTTGCCTCTCATTTTCCTGACACCGGGGCAGTGCCGCTTGTGATCACCCTCGGCGGCGGCGTCGTCGGTGATCTCGGTGGGTTTGCCGCCGGGGTTTTCCGACGCGGGGTACCTTTCGTGCAAATGCCGACGACCTTGCTCAGCGCGGTAGATTCGAGCGTCGGCGGAAAGGTCGGGGTGAACTTCGGCTCAGTGAAGAACCTCATGGGTATCTTCAACCAACCCCGGCTGGTCTTCGCCGACCTTGCCATGCTCCAAACGCTCGATCCGCGTGAAATTCGCAGCGGCACGGCCGAGGTCATCAAGTATGGGGCGGTCTGCAGCGCTACGCTCTTTCAGGAGCTGGAAAATGGCGCACTCGAGAAGCTGCTGGCTCTTGATCCGGCGGTACTCACGCGCATCGTGGCGCAATGCTGTCAGCTCAAGGCGAACGTAGTGACGCAGGACGAGTTCGATAAAAAGGGCATCCGCAACGTGCTGAACTTCGGCCACACGATCGGTCATGCTTTGGAGATGGCTGCCGAATATCGGCTCAAGCACGGCGAAGCCATATCCATCGGTATGGTCGCGGCGACCCGCATCAGCGTTGCTCTCGGCAAGTGCGACACCGCCTTCGAAACGCGCCTGCGCGCCCTCTTCAGCCGCGCTGGCCTGCCGGAGAGCTTCCCAGATGAGCCGGGCGTCTTCGATCGGATCGTGCAGGCAATGCAGATGGATAAGAAGTTCCGTGACGGAAAGAACCTCTTCGTGCTTCCGACCAGCGTCGGCGCCTGGCAGCAGCAAGAGAATATTGCCCAGCCGCTCATCAACGATGCGCTCCGCAGTATCCTCGCCAGCTAACAGCCGGAGGATTAACCGCGAAGACGCGAAGAACGCGAAGGTCAGAAGCAGAAATGATCTGCAGCAGATGTGCGCACCGCCCCAGCTCACGACTTCTCTCTTTTCTTCGCGCCCTTCGCGTCTTCGCGGTTGCCCCCTTTAGAGCGTCCGCGCCTTTGAGGTGAAGTTCCACCGCCTAGGCTGGACGGGCACGCAGGACGCCGGCAACGTGTGCGGATGATGGAGCCTGGCGAACGTTACGCGCAGTGGCGGCAGCCGTTGCTGCCGCACTTGAGCGAAACGCCGCTGCTCGGCCCCGAACGCACGTTCACCGAGCTGGAGCTGCAAACGCATTGGTTCGCGGGCGACTTCGGACGCGACTTCACCACCACCAATGGTGAGCCGGTGAAGATCGTGCAATTCGGCGTCTGGAACCGGGAAGCGGGGCCTGACTTCGCCGAGGCAGCAGTTTCCTTCGACGGCGGCGAGCCGATCCGCGGTGCGATCGAACTCGATCCCACCGCAGCTGATTGGGAGCGGCACGGGCATGCTGGCAATCCAAATTACGCCGGAGTCGTCCTACACGTTTTCACCTCCAGCGGACCCGCGGAGTTCTTCACCCGCACGACTGAGCACCGCCTCGTGCCGCAGGTGCAGATTGATCCGGCCACGCTCACAGCGGCGCGACAGCAGATCGTGCCCGAAGCAAAGCCGGGACGTTGTCTCGGCCCGCTGGGCGCACTTCCGGAAGAGAAAGCCCGCGAGGTTTTGCTAGCCGCCGCGCAATTCCGGCTCCAGCGAAAGGCCATGGCGCTTGCGCGGCTGGCGGAGCTTCATGGGCCAGACGAGGCGCTCTTCCAGGCGCTTGCCGCCGCGCTGGGCTACAAGAGCAACAAGCTTCCCTTCACGCTCCTTGCGCAACGCCTTCCATTGCAGCTTCTGCGGAAAGCCCGTGACCGCGCAGATGCGCTTCTCTTTGGCGTCAGCGGCTTTTTGCCTTCCGTCGATCTCTCGGTTTACGATCAGCCCACCCGCACCTACTTGCGCGAGCTATGGGAGAAATGGTGGCCGCGCCGGGCCGAGTTTCAACGGCTGTCGATCACGCCCGACCTTTGGCGTCTGAGCGGGCAGCGACCCGCCAATCACCCGCAGCGGCGACTCGCCGCCCTCGCGCAGATCGTCCGCCACTGGCCGCACGTGCGCGCTTTGGCCAAGCGGGGCGATCCGGCCGAAGTGCGCGAGTTCTTCACCCAGCTGTACGACGAATATTGGGACGTCCACTACACCGTGAGCTCAAAGAACGCTGCAAAGCCCATGGCCTTGGTCGGCGACAGCCGCGTCACGGAGATGCTTGTTAATGTTTTCCTGCCGCTCGCCTGGACACGCGACCCAAAGCGCTGGCTCACCTACATCCAAATTCCTGCAACTCTCACCAATCGCCGCGTCGAAGTCGCCGCCACGCGCCTTTTCGGTGATAGTCCCCGCCGCCGTGAGCTGCTCAAGAAGGCCGCGGTGCAGCAGGGCTTGCTGCAAGTCTATGAGGACTTCTGCATGCAAGATCGCTCCGACTGCGAACGCTGCCTCTTCCCGCAACAACTGGCCCGCTGGTAGGTTTGGCCACAGTTGCACAGATGAAACACAGATGGGGAGGAAGACAGCGGCGGATCCTGTCTATGTGACCGATGCCCATACTTATGAGCCACGGGTGAGAAGCCTCGATCTCGTTTCGTTGGCAGAGCTGAGTGTGTTCCGATGCACTTCGGCCTCTTTCCCATCTGTGTTTCATCGGTGCTCATCTGTGGCTAACACTCCTCCAAGGCTTTACGGAGCGAACCACGTTGCACTTCGACCTACTCCGGAGCGACTTTAGAGCTTCCCCATGAGCGCCTCCTCCAGCCTCCACCAGACCGTCGCTGAGATCGTCGATCGCACACCGGTCTACGACATTCACACGCACCTGTTCGATCCCGCTTTCGGCGATCTCATGCTCTGGGGCATCGATGAACTCCTCATCTACCACTATCTGGTCGCCGAGTCGTTCCGCTTTTCGAGCCAGCCTTATCGGGCCTTTTTTCAGATGCCGAAAGCGGCGCAAGCCGAGCAGATTTGGAATCAGCTCTTCATCGAGCACTCGCCAGTCTCGGAAGCTTGTCGCGGTGTCATCACGACCCTGAACGCGCTCGGCTTCGACGCGAGGAAACGTGACCTCGCTGCGATTCGTCAGCACTACAGCCAATGGAGCGGCGAGCAGTTTGTGGATCTCGCCTTCGACCTTGCAAAGGTGCGTCAGGTGGGAATGACGAATCTCCCGTTCGACGAGCAGGAGCGGCCGGTGTGGGATCGTGGCTTCACCCGCGATCCGCGCTTTGTCTCTGGTCTGCGGCTGGATCCACTGGTGCTGGATTGGGAAAACACCGCACCGATGTTGCGCAGTTGGGGCTATGAAGTGAGCCTCGCGCTGAACCAGCGCACGTTCGATGAAGTGCGCCGTTTCCTTGCTGATTGGACCCACAGAATGGATGCGCAGTATTGCATGGTGTCGCTTACGCCGAATTTCCAGTTCCCGGAAAATACGCCGACTGCTCAGCTCATCGAGCACGCGATCATGCCTCATGGCCGGGAGCACGGGCAGGCGTTCGCACTGATGATCGGCGTGCGACGCGGTGCCAACCCGCAGCTGCGCATGGCCGGCGACAGCGTCGGCGTGGCTGATGTCACTGCGGTGGAGCGGCTGTGTGCAGCATTCCCGGAGAACAAATTCCTCTGCACCATCCTGGCGCGGGAAAATCAGCACGCCCTTTGCACTGCCGCGCGCAAGTTCCGCAACTTGCATATCTTCGGCTGCTGGTGGTTCATGAACAACCCGTCGCTCATCGCGGAGGTGACCCGCATGCGGATGGAGATGCTCGGCACTAGCTTTACCCCGCAGCATAGCGATTGCCGCGTGGTCGATCAGCTTATCTATAAGTGGAACCATTCGCGCCCGATCTTCGCCCGTGTTCTTGCTGAAAAGTATAGCGATCTCGCTGCCGCGGGTTGGGAGGTTAGCGAGACGGAGATCGAGCGGGATGTCCGAGCGCTGCTCGGGGGCGAGCTGGAGAGCTTTTTGAAGCGTTAGAGCTGGCGCATACAAAACTCCTGTCATCCTGAGCGAAGTCGAAGGACCCCGTCCCATCACGAGCGGCTGTGCCTCGGAGATTCCAGGGCGTTCCTTTCTGGCTGGAGCGTCTCCCGCACGCGACGCGCCTCGCAATGACCTTGCTCGGTCGCTCTACGGAAAGAGTCCCCGGACTCGCTTCGCCGCCAGCACCCGCTCCACACCAATCGCCATCGCTGCCGTGCGGTGCGGGATGCCTGCTTCTTTCGAGCGTTTCACGACAGCACTGAACGCCTGCTCCAGGATGCGGAACAACCGATCGGTGACCTCGGTCTCGTTCC
>DASVRY010000660.1:0-2102 GCA_036388395.1 Chthoniobacteraceae bacterium | reverse complement strand
TGAAGCATTGGCTGCCGCTCCGCAGCTCGCGGTTATTCCCGAGATGCTCAGCGTCACTGATTTGCGGACGGAACCTTTGGCAATCCAGCGCCGCCTGGTTCATGGCTGGTTGAAGACACGGGGCGTGCCGGACGTCGGCTTCGCTGAAGTGGAAAAGGTGCTGTCGCTGCTCGGCCCTACAGCGGCCAAGGTTAACCTTCCGGGTGGCGGACACGTGCGCCGGCGGAAGAAGCTAATCTTCTTCGAAGCGAGAACTTAGTTGATGAATGCGTTTGCGGAGATCGCCGTCGCAATCTTCTCCTTCCTTTTTGAGGTAACCATCTACGCCGTGCGTTTCGCAATCGCGCCGCTGCGCTTTCTGTGTTCCTCAAGATATCGAGTGGCCACTCACAAGCAATGGCAGGGTCATCCGCTTCGTTGTTCAGCAGAGCTTTTCGGCGGAACTCTCGCTCTCCTTCTTTTCGCAGGAGCGATCTCGTGGTGGTTCTATGTTTTGACGCTTCCCGCGCCCCCACCGAACCTTCTTGAAAGGGCTGAGTTAGAGCGATACATCCTCGAGAAGTTGCACCAGCACCGCAACCGCCGTGAGGAAGACAAAGTTGACTAGCTATGGCCCTGCTATTGGAAATAGGTGTCCTCGTGTGAATAGGGCGGAGCGCAGCAGCAGAGGAAGCGCAGCTCGTCATGAGCGGTGATCGTGTGCCATGCGCCAGCCGGGATGAGGATCGCGTCGCCAGGTAGGACTTCCCGAGCTTCGCCATCGATCTCGATAGCGCCGGAGCCCTCCTGGATGAAGTAAAACTCCTCCGCCAGCTTGTGGTAGTGCCGCTGTGTAGCGCTTCCGGATGGAACGCGCGCTTCCGCCAGGCTTTGCTTCTGAACCGGCGCATTCGTCCGATCGAGGATGCTCCGGATCGTTGAACCATCCTTGGTCGTAAACGGCGCCTGCGCTTCGATGTTCTGAATCGTCATGAGGCGGTTTAGCACTTTCGCCGCGCGCGGTCATTCCGCGATAGACGCTACGATTTCACCACGAAGGGCCCGAAGAGCACAAAGAATCCGGAGAGTCCTCACCTTCCTTCTTCGTGCGCTCCGTGGCCTTAGTGGTGGAAACGTTGCGGTTCTCGCTTTGCACACCGCATCTCTGTTCACTGCGCGGCATGCAGTATTTTCAAAACGCAGTCGCTCTGATCACCGGCGCTTCTTCGGGTCTGGGAGCGGAGTTTGCCCGGCAGCTGGCCCCGCATGCCGCGGCGTTGTTGCTCGTCGCGCGTCGGGCGGACCGACTGAAGGAGCTCGAGCGCGAAGTCGCTCGACCTGGACTAACGATCCACTGCATCTCCGCTGATCTGGCCAGTGATACCGCCCTGGAGTCGCTCCTGCAAAAGGTGGAAGCGTCCGGCGCAAATGTATCGTTGCTGGTCAACAACGCAGGCGTGGGAGATCACGGCGACTTCGAGAACAGCGAGTGGTCGCGCGTCGAGGCCATGCTTGATGTGAACATCAAGGGGCTGACCCGACTGACCCACGCCCTGCTCCCAAGCTTGATTCGCTCCGGGCGCGGAGCCGTTCTCAACGTCAGCTCCATCGCAAGTCTGATCCCGGTGCCGAAGATGGCGGTGTATGCCGCCACGAAGGCTTACGTGACGAGTTTTTCGGAAGCCATTAGGATGGAAACCCGCGGCACCGGCGTATCGGTGACGGCGCTTTGTCCGGGGCCTGTGGAGACGGAGTTCTTTCGCATCGCCGAGCGCGGCGGGAAGGAGAAGCCAATGGCCACTCCTGAATTCATCCGGGTTCGGGCTGAGCAGGTGGTCCGTGAGGCTTTGAGTGGCGTTGCACGAGATCATGCGCGCGTTATTCCCGGCCTGCTCGTGTCGATCACGATGCTGTTTGCCGCGTTCATCCCGATGTTCCTCCTGCGCGTGCTGCTCGCGGCGGGACGCGGGAGTCGCCGCTCGTAGGCGGCATCGGCCCTCGACAAGCCGCGCCGCCCGTTCTATCTCACGTCGCATGATCGACCTCACGAAAGCCTTCTACATCATCTTTGGTCTGCTCTCGATCGCGGGAGGCGTAATGGGTTATGTGAAAGCAGCGAGCAA
>DASVRY010000659.1:0-6457 GCA_036388395.1 Chthoniobacteraceae bacterium | reverse complement strand
TCCGTGTTCGCGGTGAGCGGCCACGTCGAGAGCATGCTCTTTTTGACCGGCTCGCTTCCCGCTGAAGCATCGCCCCATGTCGGCTGCTCCACCGAAGCGCTTCCCGTTGAATCTCCGGCCTTGATCGTGTCACGGAAGTTCATCGTGTACGACGGCGCGTCCACATTCTTCATCACCTTCTGCCATGATGGGCACAGGAAAACTGTATTAAGGTGCTCGCTTGCGGTTCCGCCGCGCTTGTCCTCGAGGTCGAGATACTTTTCCAGCAGATTAGCCAGGGAGCCACTCCGCGGGCTGGTGCTGTCATTCCGAGGATATTGCATCTGTGAGAGCGGACCGGGCAAACGCCCATCGTTCTCATTGCAGTAGAGATTGATCGCAGCGCCGATTTGCCGAAGGTTCGAGGTGCATTTTGTTGAATCGGCCTGCGCGCGGATCTTGTTCAACACCGGCAGGAGAAGTCCCGCGAGAATGGCGATGATGGCGATCACGACCAGGAGTTCAATGAGCGTAAAGCCAGGAGCGGCGGGGGGACGGCGAAGTGTCATGAGAAGGAAGCGCGGGGCTCTGTGGGGGTGAGAAGATGCGAGTTAAGCATGAATCGCCTCAAACCGGGAAACTTTCCCTAACAAAAATCACCAATCCGCTACCGCACGGAGAAGATCACTTTTTCGCTGGCGTCCAGAACGAGGGCGTCTATCGTCGCAGTCCGCTTTCGGAAAGCGCGCTTAGCTCAGTGGTAGAGCGCTTGCTTCACACGCAAGAAGTCACAGGTTCGAACCCTGTAGCGCGCACTCTCCGACCTCAGCGGAATCGCTCGACCGTCCGGGCAAATCTCGCAAGCACCCGCTCTTTTCCGAGCACCTCGAGCATGTGGTATAGGCTTGGGCCCACGCTGCGGCCGCTCACTGCGACCCGCGCCGGGTGGATGAACTCCGCAGGTTTGCACGGGATCGAAGTTGCGGCTTCTTTCAGACGCGTCTCGAGCGCCGTTGCCTCCCAGGTTTCCACCGCGCCGTAGGCAGTGGCGAGTTGCTCGAGGCGATCCATCGCACCTGGCTTACGGAGCGTTTTGTCCGCTGCTTCCGCGTCGTATTCGTACTCGTCCGTGAAGAAGTAGCGGACCCATTCCGGCACATCGGTGAGGAATTTCACCTTCTCCTGCACCAGCGCAAGCACGGCGTGTAGTTCGGGCCCGGAGGGGGTGGCGATCCCAGCCTTTTCAAGGAAAGGACGCGCCAGTTCCGCGTAACGCTCAACCGGCATATGCGCGAGATACTGCGCGTTTAGCCAGTTGCACTTATCCAGATCGAACTGCGCGCTTTTGCGGTTGATGTTCGCGAGATCGAAGCGCTCCATGACTTCGCTGATTTCCATCTTCTCGCGATCATCTTTCGGCGACCAACCGAGCAGGCAGAGGTAATTTCGCACTGCTTCCGGCGCGTAGCCGCCTTCCATGTAGCTCGCGACGCTCGCCCCTTGATCCCGCTTGCTCATCTTGGAACCATCCTTGTTCAAGATCAGCGGAATATGCCCATACCGCGGAGGCGTGGCGCCAAGTGCGGCGAAAAGCTGAAGATGCTTCGGGGTATTGGAAAGGTGATCTTCGCCGCGGATCACGTGAGTGATTCCCATCTCCAGATCGTCCACGACGTTCACGAAGTGAAATATCCAGGAGCCGTCAGGCCGGCGCACGGTCATGTCCGGCATGATCTCCACGTTGGCAAAATCGAACGCGACCTTCCCGCAGATAAGATCGTCAAGTTCCACGACCTCGCGCCGGAACCGGAAACGCCACGCGCCGCCGTCGTCGTAAACATGACCCGCCGCCCGCAGCTGCTCAAAGTAGCGCAGGTAGATCGCCTCCCGCTGACTTTGGAAATACGGCCCGTTCTCACCGCCAGCGTCAGGACCTTCATCCCAGTCGAGCCCCAGCCAGCGCAGGCCGTCGTAGATCACCTGCACCGCTTCGACTGTATTCCGCGCCTGATCTGTATCCTCGATCCGGAGCACGAACTTGCCGCCGTGGTGTCTCGCGTAGAGCCAGTTGAAGAGCGCGGTCCGCGCGCCTCCCACGTGCAAATAGCCAGTCGGTGAAGGAGCGAAGCGGACGCGGACGGGCTGATTCATAGGGCTGGGGAAAATCGGCGATACCTCAGGCGCTGGGAAGAAAAAAGCCTTCGGAGACGAGGCGCGACGGTCCAGTAGGTTTTTTATCTACTCACCTTCAGCCAGTCGTCACTCGGCCCGCCAGAACGGGCAATCCAGCGCCGTGGCCCATCAATTCGCCTAGGAAAGGAGGAACTTTGAATTGTCGCGCGCGTGGCGGGCTGATACCTCTGGAGCCGCCTAAACTTTTCATCACACCCCCTTTCATGAGCAACGACATCGAGTCCCATCTGATCGAGAACCGCGTCTTCAAGCCTTCAAAAGCATTTGCGAAAAAGGCGCGGATTCAGAGCCTCGCCCAGTACCGCGAGATGTGGGAGGAGTCAGTGAAGAAGCCGGATAAATTTTGGGCACGCGAGGCCGGCGAACTGAAGTGGCAGCAAAAGTGGACCAAGGTGCTCGAGTGGGTGGAGCCATTCGCAAAATGGTTCGTCGGCGGGCAGATCAACGTTTCCGAGAACTGCCTCGACAGGCACTTGGGAACACCTCGCCAGAACAAGGCTGCGCTGATCTGGGAAGGCGAACCGGGCGAAAAGCGGACGCTCACTTACCAGCAACTCCACCGGGAAGTCTGCCGTTTTGCCAATGTGCTGAAGCGCAATCGCGTGAAGAAAGGTGACCGGGTCATTATCTACATGCCGATGATCCCGGAGGCGGCCATTGCGATGCTCGCCTGTGCCCGGATCGGCGCGACGCACTCGGTGGTTTTCGGCGGTTTCTCGGCTGACTCCATTCGCGACCGCATTGCTGATTCGAAGGCGTCGCTCGTCATCACAGCTGATGGTGGCTATCGACGGGGCTCGATCGTGCCGCTGAAGAAGAACGTCGACGACGCCTTGAAGGACGGCACCCAAGGGATCCGCAAGGTCATCGTCTACCGCCGTGCGGGGAACGACATTCACATCGAAGAAGGCCGCGACGTCTGGTGGCACCGCGAGATGGAGTATGTCGATGCGAATTGCCCCGCCGAACCGCTCGATAGCGAGCACCCGCTCTTCATCCTCTATACGAGTGGCTCCACGGGGAAACCGAAGGGCATTTTGCACACGACGGGCGGCTACTTGCTGCAAGCCTACACGACCTGCAAATACGTCTTCGATCTGCGTGACGAGGACGTCTACTGGTGCACCGCGGATATTGGCTGGGTGACCGGCCACAGCTATGTCGTCTACGGGCCGTTGGCCATGGGGGCGACTTCGCTGATGTTCGAAGGCGCGCCGAACTGGCCGGAGAACGACCGGTTTTGGAAGATCATCGCGGAGTATGGCGTGACCGTATTCTACACCGCGCCGACGGCGATCCGCGCGTTCATCCGGTGGGGCGACTCATGGGTGGAGAAGCACGACCTCAGCTCGTTGCGACTGCTCGGCACAGTCGGCGAGCCGATCAATCCCGAGGCGTGGATGTGGTATCACAACGTCGTCGGCGGCGGTCGCTGCCCGATCGTCGACACTTGGTGGCAGACCGAAACGGGTGGCCACATGATCACCCCATTTCCGGGAGCGACGCCCACGAAGCCCGGTTCCGCAACGCTGCCCTTCTTTGGCGTGGACGCTGCCGTGGTCGATGATCAGGGCAACGAGGTCCCGCCGAACGTCGGCGGGAAACTCGTCATCCGCTCGCCCTGGCCCGGTATGCTCCGGTCGATCTACGGCGACAAATCGCGTTATAAGAAAACCTATTGGAGCGAAGTGCCCGGGTGCTACTTCGCCGGGGATGGCGCGCGCCGCGACAAGGATGGCTATTTCTGGATCGTGGGCCGCATCGATGACGTGCTGAACGTCGCCGGCCATCGACTCGGCACCAGTGAAGTCGAGAGCGCGCTCGTCTCGCACGGTTCTGTCGCTGAAGCTGCGGTGGTCGGGCGTCCCGATGAGCTGAAGGGCCAGGCTGTGGTCTGCTTCGTCACGCTCAAGGGCGGCCAGAAAGGGAGCGACGAACTCCGCGGCGAACTTCGGGCTCACGTCCGGCAGGTCATTGGGCCGGTAGCGACGCCAGACGAAATCCGCTTTACCGAAGCGCTGCCAAAGACACGCTCGGGCAAGATCATGCGCCGCCTTCTCAAAGAGGTCGCGAGCGGCAACGCCATCACTGGGGACACGACGACCCTCGATGATCTTTCGATCCTGGCAAAACTGAGCGCGTCGTCAGAATAGGTGGACTACTTCTCGCCAGGCGCTCGGGAGATTGCCCGAATACTTGGCCGGGGCCTCAACCGGCTGCGCATGCTCGTGCAGCGTCGTCGCCTCGATCGCGCCGAGACGGAGCTCGGTCTGCTCGGGTGGCAACAGGCGGACTACGACGAGGATACTCAACGAGAAGTCGACAAGATCCAGAACTACGAACGCGAACAGGCGCGACTGACGAACGAAAGCGCCGCCGTAGGGCGGGAAATCCGCGCGCTGGGCGAAGCGCGTGATCTTGCGCGGAAAGAATATGAGGAGGCCCGCCGTGAGATCGAGACGCGGGTGCGCGAGTGGAGCGATCCCATCGCGGCAGAGGAAAAACAGCTCGCGGCGTTGGTGCGCCAGGAGCCACACTTTCAAAAGCGCATGCCGGAGCTCGACCGGGAGCAACGGGAAGTGGGGAAGCTCTATAGTGAACTGCTCGCCACGCCGGATCATACGGCGCACGTCCGAACGGAGCTTATCCGGCTCCGCGAGCGAAGTGTGGCTATTCCCAATGAGAAGGCCGACCTACGCACCCAGCACATGCGGCTCGTCAGCGAGATCAAGTCGCTTGAAAAGAAGCTGGCGGAACGGCGGGAGCAGGCTGCGACCTTGGATCAGGAACTCAAGCAACTCGAGGCGTCCTTCCAGGCCGGGGAGCGGGAACGATCCGCAGCGATCAAAGCGAGCGAACGTGAGAAGACTCGGCTCGCTAAGGAGGTGGACGCGCTGGAGATCGCAAAAGCCAATCCATATCAGCAGATCGGTCGAGTGCTCGCGGATAGCAATCTCGCGCCGATGAACCAACCCGACACGTTGGAAAAAGTCCGGCAGCAGCGCTTCGCGATGCAGCAGCTCGAATATGAAATTGCCAAGTCGCTCCAGCTCTCCAGCGAGGCCGATGCCGGGCTGGTGCGGATTTCCTATATGCTTTGGGGTGTTATGCTCGTAGCGGCGATGCTGCTCCTCGCGGTGCTGATTACCGGCTAGTTTTCTCACCTCCGACTTGCCCGCCGCCGCTCACCCGCGATGATGAAAACACCATGAACGCCCAGGACACCTCTCCCGCGCCGCTCCTCGGTGCCCGAGCCGCGCAGTTCCTCGGTGGGGCCTTACTCCTCGCGCTTGCGATCATCACCTACTTTGCGGCGGGTGACCGGCTTCACCGCTCAAGCTTGGAAAGCTTCGAGCGAGTCACTGCAGCGGGCGATACTACTTACGTGGTGGTGCCGAAGACCCCAGGCACTCCTCCCCTGCCCGTTGCGACACTCGGCGGAAAACGGCTCTACGCTGCAAGCCAGGAAGTCGTCGAGGCTCGCGACTCTCGCATGCAACTTGTCGAGCGCGACGCGAGCAGCGGGCTCGGTGTTTACGCGGCCACCGAGCCAGTCGAAACAAAACAAGGCAACCGTCCGCGAACTGGGGAAAAGCTCTACTTCCTCAAGGTCAAGACTAACGAATACCTGATGGTCAGCGCGGACCCTGAGGGGCGGTAGGAGCTAAGGGAGCATCTTGCGATGCACCCAGACACTGTTCACCAGCCCAAGGCCGAACATGATCATCACAATGAACGTACCGCCGTAGCTGATCAGCGGAAGCGGCAGACCAGTGATCGGCATCAACGCGATCGTCATGCCGACATTCTGATAGACATGAAAAAAGATCTGCGCGGCAAAGCCGATCGTGATCAGCAGCCCCATCTCATCCGAGGCGTGGTAGGCAGTAAAAAGCATGCTGAGCAGCAACACCGCAAATACGCTGAGCAGGACCACGCCTCCGACAAACCCCCACTGCTCCGCAATGGCAGAATAGATATAGTCGGTGTGCACCGTCGTGCCGGGCAGGAATCCTTGCTCGACCTGGGTATTCGGCGCCTTGAAACCTTTCCCCATAAAGCCGCCGGAACCGATGGCAATGAGAGACTGGTTGATCGCCCAGGAGACACCCTTTGGATCGATCTCCGGATCGACGAAAGAGACGATGCGGTCGCGCTGATAGTCCTTCAAGAGGAAATTCACGGTCAGTGGCAGCGCAATCCCCGCGCCGATGATGATGATCACGATCAGGTAGCGCTTCGGAATCCCGCCCACGAAGAGCATAGCCAAAACGATCGGCACCCA
>DASVRY010000658.1:0-3289 GCA_036388395.1 Chthoniobacteraceae bacterium | reverse complement strand
AGTTCCCGTAATGTGAAGGTCGGTGAAGGGGAGCAGGAGCCAGCCGTTTCGGACCTGGTAGTTAACTGCTTCCGAAAGGTTGAGATTCCCGAGAATGAGCAGCACAGGCACAGCGCTAAGGCCGAGCGAGAGCTCGTAGCTGATCATCTGCGAGGAGCTGCGGATGCCGCCGAGGAAGGAATACTTCGAATTCGACGCCCAACCGGCGAGCACGATGCCGTAAACGCCAATCGAGGCGATGGCGAAGATATACAGCAGGCCGATGTTTACGTCAGCGACAACCATCTTCTGGCCGAAGAGGAAATTGCCGAACGGGATGACCGCTAGCGTGGCAATTGCCGGCACCATGGCCAGGCACGGGGCGAGCCAAAAGTAGAACTTGTTCACGTGCGCCGGCACGAAGTCTTCCTTGAGCAGGAACTTTACGGCGTCGGCAACGGGCTGGCCGAGACCGCCTAGCCCAAGCTGTAGATCTTTCTTGAAGCCGATCAGTGAAAGCGGGAAGCCGGTGCGGTTCGGCCCAAGTCGATCCTGGATCAACGCGCTCACCCGCCGCTCTGCATAGACGGTGTAGCTAACCATCGGCAGAACAACGAGGAAGATCAGGAAGATCGTCTTGGCCAGAGAGGCGAAGATCAGCATCCAGGGGATCGAATTGAAGAATTCCATGCGAGCTTAGCTGGCGGCTGGGACCGCTTCAGGCGTGGCGACGTTCAGCAGTTGCACACCCAGATCTCCGATCTTGCTGAGGCTGAGGCCGGCAAACTCCGGCACCTCGGCGGCCATCGCTTTGAATACGTCTTCGATAGCATATAGGCCATTGGAGCCGCTCACGGCCTGGATGAGGTCGCGGAGGATCTCCCAGTCGTCGTGAGCATCACCGGGTGCATCGATTGCGCGATTCAGCCGCTGCAGGCGGCCCTTGAAGTTGATCATCGATCCGCGCTTCTCCGCCCAGCCGCTTGCCGGGAGCAGGACGGTCGCATGATGCGTCGTCTTGTTCGGCAGGATGTCCGTGACAATGAGGACATCCAGCTTGGCCAAGTCCTCTTCTGTGAGGCCAGCTTTGGTGGCGTCTTCGCCCAGGCAGATCAAGGCCTTGGTGGTGCCCGAGCGAATACCTTCCACAATTCGGCTGAGCCGGGAGCCGGGTTTGGATTCGCAGAGGCCGAGCAGCTTCGCGCCGCTGGTATTTGGGTTGCGATCTTCCGGGATAAGAATTCCATCGGGCTCGCCGATGCGAGGAACGATATCGTGCTGCTTCTCGATGCCCAGTGCTGCCGCAAGGCGGCTGGCGAGGAAAAGTTCCTCATTGGTCATTCGGGCGGACGCGATCATCGCGATGGCGTCGCTCGAATGGCGCTTCAGCTGCTCTCCTGCAATGGCAATCGCTTGCGGCCACGTTGGAGTGCCTTCGCCAAGGAAGCCGCGAATTTGCGGGGTAATTAGCCGATCCGCGCGGTTGAGATACTTGAAGTTCAGCCGGTGCGAATCTGGGATCCAGAAGGAGTTAACGTCGTTGTTCTCCCGCGGGGTGATCCGATAAATCGTGTTCTCGCGAGCCCCGATCGTGATGTTGCAGCCGAGTCCGTCGTTCACGTCGATGGTCTTGGTTTCCTTGAGGAACCAGACGCGCATCTTGAAGCGGAAGTCGGTATTCGTCAGCGCTCCTACTGGACAGATATCAACGGTGTTGAGTGAGTAGTTGCTATCCAGCGTGCGCTGCGGATGACAGGCGATCGTTGAAAAGCTTCCCCGGTCGGTGAAGCCAAGCACATCGTCGTTCGCCACTTCCTTCATGAAGCGGATGCAGCGGGAGCAAAGCACACAGCGCTCCGCATCCAGAGTGACCCGAGGCCCGAGCTCGACCGCCTTCGGTTTCTTGACTTTGTGCTCGAGGAACCGAGACTTCGCGTTGCCGTATTCCACGGAAAATTCCTGTAGCCGACACTCGCCAGCCTGATCGCAGATCGGGCAATCGAGCGGATGGTTGATGAGCAGAAACTCCATCACGCCCTGCCGACACTCCTGGACCATCTGTGAATCGGTCCGCACGCCCATGCCCTCGGCGACATCTTGCGCGCAGGAAATCTGTGGCCGCGGAATCCAGGCGATCTCCGGCTTGCCATCGGCGCCCATGATCGGCTTGCGATCTGGACCCATCTTCGGCATGCCCATTTCGATGAGGCACATGCGGCAATTACCGGGGGAGGAGAGCTTTGGATGGTAGCAATACCGCGGGATGAACTTCTGGGCTTGCGAGCAGGCTTCGATCAGGCGGGTGCCTTTGGGGAATTGCAGCCAGACGCCATCGATCTGGACATTCACCATCTGAACTGGAGCGGCGGTTTCGGTGCTCATCAAAGTATCAGGAAAGCAGGAGGCACGGAATTGGAGTTTCTTTGCGGCCGCCCAAGTGCACAGGTCCTCATTTCGTAGCGGCTGGGGCCATGATCTCGCTGCCGTTGCCGCGTGGAGCGGGCACCACAGGCACCATGGTGTGCGCGATCAGCTCTTCCGGGGTGTATTCCGGCGGCATTGGTGGAGGCACGGGCTTCTTGGAATATGCCACGAAGTCGTCGCGGAACTTCGACACGAAGCTTTGCGTTGGCCACGAGCACGCTTCGCCAAAGGCGCAGATCGTCTTGCCGGCGATGTTGTCCGCAACATTCTTGAGCAGGTCTGGATCCCGTTCGGTGCCGCCGCCGGCGAGCACGCGATCGGTGATTTTTTTCATCCAAAGCGAACCTTCGCGGCAAGGTGTGCATTGGCCGCACGATTCATGGGCGTAGAATTCGTTGAGGTTATTTAGCGTCTCAACCATATCGCGAGTGTCGTCCATGACGATCACGCCGCCCGATCCCGCCATTGAACCGACCGCCGCGAGCGAGTCGAAATCCATCACGATGTCTTCGATGCCGATCTCCTGATCGAGCGGCGCACCATCAGCGCCTTTGCCTTTGACCTTATATTTCTCGCCGGCCTTCAGCACCTTGGCCGAAGAGCCGCCAGGGATCACGGCCTTCAAGGTGCGTCCAGGCTTAAGACCGCCACAGATGTCGTTGATCAGCTCGCCCATGGTCACCGCACCGACCTCGACCTCGTAATAGCCAGGCTTCTGAACGTCGCCGCTCACGCAGAGAATGCGGGTGCCGGTGTTGTTCGGCTTACCCATCTTCGCGTATTCGGCGCCACCCATGCGGACGATGTGCTTCACGTCGCAAAGGGTCTCGACGTTATTTACGATCGTCGGGCACTGATAAAGACCGAGGACGGCTGGGAAATAAGG
>DASVRY010000657.1:0-11226 GCA_036388395.1 Chthoniobacteraceae bacterium | reverse complement strand
GCGATCCTTCGTCGCGCCGAGCGTCGTCGCGACATACCAGAGATTGTATTCCACCTCGCGCGCCACCTTTTGCGCCTCGGTCACGCGTCGGAAGTGCAGCACGAAATTCTCCGTCTCGGCGTGTCGCCACTTTGTTGGCGCGATCTCCAGCGCCTTCTTCCCGTCTTCGCTTAGCTCTTTGTGCGAAAGCTCCTCCCACTTCCTTTCGACGAGCGGGATATCGCGCGGCGGCTGCTGATTGGCAGCGGGCTTACGATCGAAAAACGGACGTGGCGTGCCTGGCGAAGCCACGCCCTGCGCAGCGCTGCGGCAGGTTAGCGCGAGGAGCAACGCGAGCGGCAGCCATCGGCTAATCTTGAAGAGTCGTGCCATGATCCTTGGTGGCATAGACCTTAAACTCGCGCTCAAGCGCTTCCAAGCTCTGAAACCGGCCGGCAAAGCCTTTCGCCAGCGCGCTATCAAGGCCATTGCCCTGCGAGAGCGCCGTGAGGAAAGCAGAGAAGCCGCTCTTGTTTGCGGCTGCGAGGAAGCGGACGAGTCGCTCCGACTCCGCGTAAAAGGTGGCGACCTGCAGCACATCCGCAGGGTAGCTGACGGCTTGAGTGAGTTCCGCCAGCGGGATGAAGCGTTCCGCGGAAACCGCCTGCGCCCGCGGCCGCGAATTGTAGCCGCGCAACCGGTGAAAGGCGGAGTAGCCGCGGGAGGCAGCATATTCCGCATAGCCTTCGTTCAGCCAGAGCGGCACGCCATTTCCAAAGAAGCGGTGGATGACTAGATGCGCAACCTCATGTCCCAAAGTGTTGCCTTTCCATTTCTGCGCGGGATTGCGCTGGATGAAAAGTTCGCCGCCCGCGTGGATCCCGCCGGTCCATGGATCAAGCGAACCGCGCTTCTGAAACTCCGCCCAATCAGCGTCCTGCTCGAAGATGAAGATGTGCGATTTCCGCTCCCATTGCGTCGTGTCTTTCTCCAGCTCCTTCGCAACGATCCGGTAGAAGAACTCGGCCTCCACGGAGACGGGCGTGGCGATGAAGCTCTGAAAGTAATGGTAGATGAAGTTCGTTGTCTCTGTGTGCTTCCATTCGGCCGGTCTGATGCCGAGCGCCGCCTTGCCGAGCGGCGAGACGACCGTGCTGCTCAGGCGCTGGAAGGGCACCTCCGTCAGCCCGCCAACCGTCTGCGGCGCCTGCGCTCGCGCAAGAGTCGCTAGCGACGAGACCGCGAGCAGAGTGAACGCCAGCGCGTGTCTTAGCTTCGGGGATGAAGAGGCTTCCATTGAGCGGGCTCGAATTGCCATTCCGCGCCGATTCTAAGTTCCCTCACGTGCCGGGGAAGTCTGAAAGGGCGAATTCAAGACACGGAATGCGCCTTCGGGCGCCCCGAGTTCTTGCCCGGGATCTGCTCGTGATACACCTTTGTATCACGATGAAAACAGCGACAGTGCGTGACCTGAGGAACAATTTCGTCAGCGTGGCTAAATGGATCGAGCACGGGAGGCGGTAACAATCACCCGCAACGGTGCCGCCTATGCAACGCTGGCTCCTGTCCCGGCTGCGAAAGCACTCAAGGCGAACTGGCAGGCGAAGCTTCAAAAGCGAAAGCCCCTCGGCCGCGTCTCATCGGTGGAGGAGACGGCGCACTTCTGGTCCAAACTGCGAGATTAAGGCATGGGCGCCGAGGCATACGCTGATTCGTCTTTTCTCGTGTCGCTCTACCGCGCAGACTGGTGGCACGAGAAGGCGAGTTCCTTCATGGCCCGCGTAGCAATACCGCTCGCTTTTACCCCTCTGCACCGCATCGAAGTGCGAAATGCGCTTCGCAACGCCGCTGCGGCGGGTGACATGACGATCCCCGAGCAGCGGACCGCGTTTCGGCAGATTGAAGAAGATCTTCGAGACGGTTTGCTCATCCATACAGCAGTTGACTGGACCGAGCTTTTACAGGCAGCTGATCACCTCAGCGAAAAGCATGCAGCTGCGGCAGGGCAGAGGACAATCGATCTTCTCCACGTAGCGGCTGCTCTCCAGTTGGATGTAAGTCTCTTTTGTCGCTCGACGTGCGACAGCGGAAGCTTGTTGAGGCTGCGGGTCTGAATACGGCTCCGTAGCTTCGCCTTTCGGCGAGCTGCTCCGTCGCCTCAGGCACGGGCTTTGTGTGGGCCGCGGAATTTGCCGCCTTGCTTCGCCCCGTATTTCACCGGCTTCCGCTTGGGCTCGATCTTGTCGATCCCGGTGCCGGCTTTTAACTCCATGATCTGGTCGCGCAGAAGAGCGGCGCGCTCGTATTCGAGATTGCCCGCGGCGATCACCATCTCCTGCTCGAGTTCGCGCAAGACTTCGCTGACGTTGAAGTCGCCACCCGCTTCACGGACCACCGACTCCTCGAGTTCGCGGCCTTTAAGAATCGTGTGCAGGCTTTCCTGCACCGCGCGCTGGACGCTCGTCGGAGTGATGCCGTGTTTCTCGTTGTAGGCGACCTGCTTGGCGCGACGATACTCGGTGATCGCCAGGAGCGCCTCCATACTCTTCGTCACGATGTCCGCAAAGAGGTAAACCTCGCCGTTGACGTGACGCGCAGCGCGGCCTGCCGTCTGGATGAGCGAAGTCTGTGAGCGAAGGTAGCCTTCCTTATCGGCATCGAGGATGCAGACCAGCGACACTTCCGGGAGATCGAGCCCCTCCCGCAGCAAGTTGATCCCGATCAGCACGTCGAATTCCGCCGCTCGCAGGGCGCGGAGGATTTCCACCCGCTCGATCGTATCAATGTCGCTGTGGAGGTAGCGGACCTTTAGCCCGACGTCCCGCAGGTAGTCGGCGAGATCTTCTGCGGTGCGCTTGGTCAGCGTGGTGATGAGCACCCGCTCGTTTTTCTCGATGCGACCGCGGCAGAGCTCGAGCGTGTCGTCGATCTGGCCCTTGAGCGGGCGAATGGTGATCCGGGGATCGAGCAACCCCGTCGGCCGGATGATCTGTTCGACGACGAGGGGTTTGCCGGGCGTTTCGACATCGAACTGCTCGATCGGCATATCGGTGCGTGAGAGCTTCGGCGCCACGACCGTGATGTCGTGCGTCGCGCCGGCTGACGCACGCCGACTGGCGACGGCGCCTGCGGCTTCACCCGCGACCAGGGCAGGCACCGCTTCTTCTTCGCCGATCCGCTCGCGCTTGTGCGGGATGTAGCCGGTGTTACCGACTTGGGAGTTCTTGATCTCGAACTCCGCCGGGGTGGCGCTGATGTAGAGCATCTGGCCGGTCATTTCCATGTACTCGGCGAAGCGCAGCGGGCGATTGTCCATCGCGCTCGGGAGGCGGAAGCCGTAATCAACGAGTACGTTTTTTCGCGAGCGGTCGCCCTCATACATGCCGCCGACCTGCGGGATCGTGGCATGCGACTCATCCACCACGACGAGGAAATCGCGCGGGAAAAAGTCGAGCAGCGTGAACGGGCGTGAACCTGGCGGTCGGCCGCTGAGGTGCCGTGAGTAATTCTCGATGCCGCTGCAGAACCCCATCTCCTGCATCATCTCCAAATCGTATTCCGTGCGCATCTTGATCCGCTGCGCCTCGAGGAGCTGACCTCGGGATTCGAACTCAATGATCCGCTGATCCAGCTCTGTGCGGATCGTGCTGAGCGCCCGCCGCATTTTATCCTGCGGCGTGACGAACTGCTTCGCAGGGTAAAGCGTAAACATCGTCAGCGAGTCCATCGTATGTCCGGTGAGCGGCTCGAATCGCGTGATGCGATCGACCTCATCGCCAAAGAACTCGATGCGGATCGCCTCCTCATCGAGGTTCGCCGGCTGCACTTCCACGACGTCGCCACGAACGCGGAATTTGCCGCGCGTGAATCCGACGTCATTCCGCTCGTAAAGCATGTCCACGAGCTTCGCGAGCACCGCTTCACGTGTGACCTGCTGCCCGACTTTCACCGTGAGCAGCATGTTTGCGTAATCTTCCGGCGAGCCGAGGCCGTAAATGCACGAGACACTGGCGATGACGATTACGTCGCGCCGCGAGAGCAGCGCCGAGGTCGTTGAAAGGCGCAGACGCTCGATCTCTTCATTAATCGAGGAGTCCTTCTCGATGTAGGTATCGGAGCGGGGGATGTAAGCCTCGGGCTGGTAGTAGTCGAAGTAGCTGACGAAGTATTCGACGGCGTTGTTTGGGAAGAACTGCTTGAACTCCGAGTAGAGCTGCGCCGCGAGCGTCTTGTTGTGCGACATGACCAGCGTGGGCTTGTCGACGTTCTGGATGACGTTGGCCGCCGTGAAGGTCTTACCCGAGCCGGTAACACCGAGCAGCGTCTGGTGGCGATTCCCCGCGAGAACGGATTTCGTCAGCTTCGCAATCGCCTGCGCCTGGTCCCCTTTGGGCTGATAGTTGGAAGCAAGATCGAACGGCATGGACCGGCAACTTAGCACCTGCGGCGGAACGCGCCATCGAAACGGGGGCGGAGCGGAGTCGTCCTCCTGCGCCTACTCGTCTTCGAAAGACCTTGGGCATCGGACCAATGGACGTAGGGAGGCAAAGAGGCGGGAGAATTGAGCAAAACGGTACATCTTTTAGTCGGGGGACGCGCAAGGATGTGCAGCCTGGCACCTTGGAATCCGCAATCAGGGAGCTGCGGTAACAACTCATCAGGGAAAAGTCACGAATAGGTGAAATCGTGGGTTGGTGCGGCAGTGGATGTGCTTACTTAGCAACTCCATGATCTTCACCCGTCATGGTGGTCTCTTTCTCGCCCTCGTTGCGCTTGCTCAGCAGTCGTTTGCTGAAGTGCCTGCCGATCGCTGCCTGACCGGCTCTTCAGCCCCGCTCGCGGCGCTCACAAGCCTCTCTGTGCAAGGGGCAGCGTCTTCCGTTCAGACGGCGCCGGTCGAGCCCGAGACGGCGGAGCTTTTGCGCCAGCGGGAAAGGCTGCTGCTCGAGAACCAACTACACGACGAGAATCTCCGGAAAGAACTGGCTGCCGCGCAGGCTGAGCTGCAGCGGATTCGCACTTCGGCAGAGCTGGTCCGCGCCAAAGCAGATCGGGAGCTGGTGCAGAAGAGGCTGGAGATAGACGAGGCGCGCATGGCTGCCGAGGAGATCAACGCGCAGCTCACCTTGGAGGCTGCGAAGCGGCACGCAGCGCTGGATAAAGAGTTCGCCGGAATTCGCGCCGCGCGTGATCGAGCGCAACTCGAGGCAGACCTCGCCACAGCGGAATTCACCCGCCGGAACAACACTCAACGCGCTTCGGAGGTGCGTCTCGCCGAGCTCCGCGCGCGGGTTGCCGAGCGTGAGCAGGAGCTGGAAGTTGAAGCATATGCTGATCAGCGGCCCGTCTATCTAAAAGATCCACTGCAGCCCAACGGCGTGCTTGTGCTTAGTGATCGCCGTATCCCGCTGAATGGGCCGATCACTATGGAGATGGCGGACGAGATCAGTGCCCGGATTGACTACTTCAATAACAAGAATAAAGAGTTCCCGATCTTCCTGGTGATCGACTCCTCGCCCGGTGGGTCAGTAATGGCCGGCTACCGGATCTTGCGATCGATGCAGAGCTCGACCGCCCCGGTCTACGTGCTGGTGAAGTCGTTTGCAGCCAGCATGGCGGCGGCCCTGTGCACCCTGTCCGATCGCTCCTTTGCCTATCCAAACGCGATCATCATGCACCACCAGATCACCAGCGGATTGATCGGCAACCTGACCGTCCAACGAGAAGGGCTAAAGAACCTGGAGGAGTGGTGGAACCGACTCGCCACGCCGATTGCCGAAAAGATGGGCATCAGCAAGGATGAGTTCATCAAGCGCATGTATGAGAACACGAGCACTGGTGATTGGAAGGAGTTTGCTGACAACGCAGTGAGGCTGAAGTGGGTGGATGCGGTGGTCGGCCGCTGCCAGGAGACGGCGCTGATCCGAAACCCGGATGCAGGTCGGAGTGGCTCCGGGAGCATGCTGGCCAGCAACCGCCAGATGGTAAGCGCCAGCCTTGGGGACAAGCACGAGGCAAAGCTGCCTGGAATGGTGCTGCCCCGGCTGAACCCGCTTGATTGCTACTATCTATACAACCCAGACGGCTATTTCCGTGTCGAGTAGCTGATCACAATCGCATTACCAGTGCCCGTTTCCCTGGGCGCGTGGGGCGAATCGATAGCTAATCCCGGTTACGTAAACGCCTAAGCAGGACGTGATCTGCGACGGGCCCCACCATTTTAGACAAGGGAAGCAATTGGCTCGCGGCGCTGCGCAAGATTCCGGGGAGCGCACTCGTCCCGAGTGCTGGCGCCGGCGTCCCGCCGTCGCGAACTTTCACCAACATAACGGGTCATTTCACAATAGAGATTTTAGATGGCTGACCTCCAATGGAAGTTCGTTTTGGCGGGACGCCAAAACCAGCACTCGGGACGAGTGCGCTCCCCGGAAAGCGGATCCGCCAAACGAAAGGGACGCCGGCTTATTAGCTGGCGCCCCTTCGCAAGGTCTTTACGAGCATTCCGCCCGTCGTTTGCGGCCTGCCCGCGAGCTGCTTAATCCTCGAATTCCATCTCGAGGTCTTCCTCGCAGAAGTCGAACTTGGCTGGCTCGGACTCTTCGCCGTCTGCATACACTGCCTTCACCCACTGCTTGCACTCCTCATTATTCGTAGACTTATCCCAGACGAGAGTCACGGTCTTGCCGGAGGCGATGCCTTTGCCGACGTTGAAGAAGCCCCACTCCTTCTTATCCTGTGAGACGAGGATCTTTTTGATCGTGGACTTGGTCTTGTTCGAGACTTTGAACGAGTATTCGTCGGCGTGAGCAACGGAGACGGTGACTGCCATCAATGCGACTGCTGCGAGAAGATGTTTTACGGAGGAGAGGAGCATGTTTTTTAGAAGCGGGAGGGTTTATTAGGTTTATCGGACAGAGTCAGTTTTAGATTCTCCTGCCATTTTTTGTCAATCGGATCCATCGCTGTGGGCAAATAACTTAAAAGTGATCCCGCGCGATGGTGTAGACGGTGTATGCGGCTCGGCAACTTCAGCCGCAGATCCGCCGCACGCATTCGTCGAGGATCGCCGCATGGGCGGCTGCGCGCTGCTCGAGAGCGAATTCCGACGGCGTCTCGAATGTGAGAGATCGACGCGAATGATGGAGATGAAGATAAATAGCTTCGGGGAAACCGATGGTGTTGAAGCGACGAAGATCGAATCGGCGGCGAATCAATCCGGCGATCGTCTTTCGTCCATCGACTTTGTCCCGGGGCTCGACGGGGATGATCGCCCGCGCCACCTCGAGGAGCGCCTCTCCCCAGAATGGTCGGTCGCGCTGGATCTCGTATAGATAAGCGCCTTCGCCGTCATAGTCCTCGTGAAGGTTCAGAGCGACTTCGAATTGCCGCTCGCCGAGGAGCTTCTTCATGGCAGCGATGATTGGGAACTCATCCCTTTGGAACGCCCTGTTCAGATCTTCGCCCGCTTCATCAAAGCGCGAGTTGTTTCGCAGCCCCCAAGGATTCAGACACGGAAGCAGGAGCAGTGGCAAGTGGGCCAGCCGCTGCACATTGGCCTCCGCCCAGGTAAGCAGTCCCTCGGTCGCGCCCGGTTCATCGCCGTGTATCCCGGCGGATATATAGATACCGCCGCTTTGTTGCAGCGCCCGTGTCTGTAGATAATAGACAGTCAGACCGTCCGCGCGCACCAGTGGGCGAAGTCGTAATCCCGCCGTGCTCGCGACCTTGCGCCAGCGCTCGACCAAGTGGCGATAGTCGTGCGAACGGTGCAAACTGAGATGACCTCCGGCGTCTCGCTACAGCTCGGCAAGGAGGCGCTTGTGGATTCCATCGAATCCGCCATTGCTAAATATAGCGATGACGTCGCGGTCACGGACGAGCGGTCTCATGCGCGTGATGATCTGATCCACACCAGGCTCGTAGAAGGCCTGCCGACCTGCCGCCTCGATGTCTCGCACGACTCGCTCGGGATTCAGGCGATCGCTTTCTGGGAGCTGATCCAGACGCGCGACCTGGGCGAGGATGACTGCATCCGCTTCGGCGAGCGCCTTCGGGAGCGCGTCCTGGAAAACGGCGCGCCGGGTGGTGTTCGATCGAGGCTCAAAGAGTGCCCAGAGCCGCCGACCAGGATATTGATGGCGCAGGCCGCGTAATGTTTCCCGTATGGCGGTCGGATGATGCCCGAAATCATCGATGACAGTAATGCCGCGCACTTCGCCGCGCACCTCCTGCCGCCGCTTGATCCCCGTGAACGCAGCCACTGCTTTCTGGATGGCTGCGAGCGGAACTCCGTAGAAGTGCGCAGCAGAAATGGCCATCGCTGCGTTCCGGACATTGAATTCGCCGACCATTGGCAACTGGAACACCGTGTCGAGCATTCGGAAAGAGGAGCCCGTCTCGTGGTAGCTTACATTGCCGATATGGCGCGCGGCATTGGGCGAGAATCCGACTTCCACGATCTGCGCGCGACACTCCCGGGCCACGTCGATGCAATTCTCGTCGTCGCCATTGATCAGCACCATTCCCTCCGTCGGCACGATATTCAGCAAGCGCCGGAAGCTTAGCTTGATCGCGTCGAGATCGTGGAAGATATCCGCGTGATCGAACTCCAGGTTGTTCACGATCACGAGTTCCGGCAGGTAGTGGAGGAACTTCGAGCGCTTGTCGAAAAACGCTGTGTCGTATTCGTCGCCTTCGAGGACCACATACTTCGACTCGTGGAGGCTTGCGCCTTTTCCAAGGTTCCGAGCGATACCGCCGATCATGTAAGCCGGCGTAAGACCGGCATCTTCGAGGATCCAGGCGAGCAGCGAAGTGGTGGTCGTTTTCCCGTGGGTGCCGGTGACGACGAGGTTGTGCTTTCCGCGAAGGAAAAACTGTTTCAGCGTCTCCGGGAGCGAAAGGTAGTAGAGCTTGCGATTGAGGACCGCCTCCAGCTCTGGATTGCCTCGGGAGATGGCATTTCCGACGACGATCACGTCCGCCTCCTCCGGAATATTCTCCTCGCGGTAGCCTTCAGTGAGAGTGATGCCGTGTTCCTCGAGGAAGGTCGACATCGGCGGGTAAACCTTGTCGTCCGTCCCGGTAACGGTAAAGCCTTGCGCGCGCATCGCCACCGCGACCGCGCCCATAGCGGTGCCGCAAATGCCGAGGAAGTGAACATTTCTGATCGCTGGAGTCATGAAGAACGGAAGAGGCGGTGAAGTTATGTCGCGCGGTGAAGCAACGCAACGCGAAGAACGCGTGGCCGCACCAGTGCGCGCAGCGAGCGGGCTCCGGGCCCCCATTCGGAATAGCGCGAAGATAATCGTGCCAGGGTGAATGCACTCCGCCCCTCACCCGTCTGCGGAGCATGAACATACCACTTCGGAGCGTTTGCCTCCTTTTTGCGACGGTCAATTTGTCTCTGGCAGGAGGGGAAGATCTGGTGTCGCCGAAAGCTGTCGGGGCGCAAGGGATTCGTGCCCTCCTCTTTATCCCGGGCAGTGAGCGCCTGATCGATTATCCGGACGTCCTGAAGGTGCTCTGCAGCAACGCGCAAGAGATCGCCTTTGAAACTGTGGACGGGCAGGTGGTCGTCCACCACGGCGCCTACACGCTGATTCAGCAAAGAAGCGCCCACGCGGAGCACACTTCGCGTGGCGTTCGCTTTTTCGACGTCAAGTGACCTGGACTCGGTGGCCCTGAAACCTCCGTCAACCGCCAACAGTAGCCGGTGAGGCGAGCGTTTCGCCATAGACCCACTTTTTCCCGAGGATCACCGTGCGTGGCTCGGCTGCGCCACCGCTTTGGCCCGTTCGAATCAGAGTATCAAGGGTGTCGATCACCGCCTCCCCAAGAGCATGAAAGTCTTCGTAGAGTCCTGTTATTCGCTCACCTGGTTGCGCCGCGAGATCGATATACGAAACCTCACCCGGCACGTGCACCTTGGCGAGTCGCAGAAGGTGGGCGACCAAGCCATTGAGGGCAATGATGACCTCCACGCGATGCTTCAGGATGAAACGTTTAAGACGAGCTGCCTCCGCCGCCCAAGTGTCTTGGGCCAGCTGCACATCGAAGATCGGGAGCAGCTCTTTGCCGCCTGCGGCGAGATGATGCGCGTATGAAGAACTACGAAACGGGCGGTCGCTCGCCGTTGGCTCGTCGAGCAGCACCAGGGCAATTCGTGAGAAGCCTGCTGCCAAAGCTTTCTGGACAGCAATTCCCACCTCTCCAAAGCGGTCGAGTTGCACCTTGTGATACGCAGTGGGAATCAAGCCAAAATTGACGTCGACCACAGCTAATCCTGAGAACCACTCGTGGGTGGCGAACGAAGGATCCCACATTCGTGTAAAAGCGACCCCACGAATGCCACGGTGATAGAGAACGCTCACCAGCTGGTCGAGGTTGTCGTAGTCGGAAAAGGCAAAACAATCCGCGCCGTAGCCCTGCGCTTTCGCGCGTTCCTGAAACGCCTCCCAACAGTCGCGGTCGCCATTACGCTCGCGACCGCCTGGAATCTGGTTGGGTACGATGAGCGCAAGTGTGTTTTTCATCACGCCGCTGGCATTCTTCCACCGGAGTGAGCCAAGCTGCGAAACCACCGGATCTGGAACGTAGCCCATCTTCTCTGCGAGCGCCTTCACCTTCGAGCGCATGGCTGCAGAGATTCGGGGATGATCTTTAAGCGCGAGCGATACCGTTGTCTGGCTGACGCCAAGCTGGCTTGCAAGATCGCGCATGGAGATCCGAATCGGGCGGGACAACATGGTTTACGCCTTAACCTATCGGGCTATTGCGCGTCAACTCAACAGCATTCATTACACCGGGCATGTCAAAACCTCCAACCCCTCATTTTCTAGCGGGACTTTCCCTCCTCGTCCTTGCTTCCACCTCGCACGCGGCAGTGCTGCTATCGGAGACGGAATTCACCAGCGCTACCGCGCAGGACCGTTTCACATCCGGAACTGACCTCGTCGGTACATTCTACTATGCGTCCTCCGGCGGCGGAGCTCCAGACAGCCCTTCGGCTGGTCCCATGACAACTGGGGGAAATCCCGGTGCGTACCTTTCCATTGGGGTATACGAAAACTCCGCATTGGTCCCTCTTCAGGCCCCGCAATCCCTTTCATCCATCTCGTTTGATTACGCATACGAGAGCCAGTCTACTTTTTTTGGCGTAAGGATTTACGGATTAACGGCCGGTCAGACCGTCAACACGTTCGACCGCGATCGTACTAATAACCCAGATTCGTCTGGGACGCTTCT
>DASVRY010000656.1:0-2377 GCA_036388395.1 Chthoniobacteraceae bacterium | reverse complement strand
CTCGAGTAGCCGCTGCATGCAGCCGCGGAATTGATCCGTGTCTTTCGCTCGCGAGATCGCGCTGACCAGCGCCGAGACTGCCGTGAGGTTCACTGAGCCACCGCCACCAATGCCGCCGGAGTAGGCCACCGAGCCATCCTTCGCCGTGCTTCGCTGCATGTATTCCATTGCCGCCGCGATCGTCTCATCCGCCACCTCGAGCCCCGCATTCCGCGCCGCGAAGAGACCCATCAGAATCGCCCCCGTCACGGAAGTATCGGCGTCGCTCGCATCCGGCGAATACCGCCAGCCTCCCCACCGGTTTTTCTTCTGCGAAGTAGCCGCACAGCGGATCCCGAGATCGAGTGACTGACCGATTGTCCGCTCGGCTTTCGCGCCTTCCCAGAGGAGCGCCTCATCCACCGCGCCGTAAGCTTCCGAGAGCGCGAGCATGGCAAAGCCGTGGTGATACATGCTGTTGCCGTAGTATCCCGTGGTCGCATCCTGCACCTTCATGATCGCGCGGATCGCGCGGCGAATCGTCCCAGCATGCCGACCATAATTCGGATCATCTCCACTCGAGAGAAAAGCCATGAGGCAGATCCCATCGACGCCCGGCCCGTTGTTCGAGCCCTCCCACTTCCCTTCGGCGGTTTGTGCGCCGGCCAGCCACGTGAGACCGCGCTCGTAGATCGTATCGACTTCCGGCGGGATTTGTCCGCCGAAGCGCAGCGTCGGATCCTGCGCCCGGAGCATGGACGCGCTGGCCACGGTCAAGCTCAGCAAAAAAGCCGCCCGCAGCAGCGCGGCTAAAGCCCCACAAAACGTCGGGCGGTTGTTCGCGTGAATGCTCATTTCTTTTTGGCGTTTTTCTTCCGGTTCTCGTTCTGCCGCTTGATGCTTTCCCAGTAGCTGGCGCCATTGCTGAACCCCTCGCTACCCGTGAGCACCTGCCACTGCTCCTTCGTGAGGATGCTCTTCATTTCAGCTTCGGGAATGCCGTGAACTGGAGTGAATCTATAGTAACTTTGATAGTACCAAGGGCCATAACTGTGACTTAGGTAAGTTCCGATTTCGGTCGCGTAATCGTCCAGAATCTCAGTCAGCCTGCCGTGGAGCTTCTCCCATTGTTCACTACTCAGCGCTGTTAGATGGTCGATCTCTGCAGTGATCAGCGTCGTGATTGCCTTCGCACGGGCAGTCTGGCGGGCCTCCACCTCTCCCTTCCACGCCGTTCGCTGAGCTTCATTCAGCTCCGCGGTCACGGCTGCTTCCCATACGGCATGTTTCTCCGCATCGGCCCGCTCGGAGTTCTGAAATTGGTAATCTTGAATGCCGGCGAGCCGCACATGGATGTTCTCTGGCACCGCATTGCGGGTCTGCTGCCGCACCATGCTTTCAAGCGAGGTTTTGTTATCAACCAAAGCCAGTTCTGTCGCGCCACGCGCGGCGGTCTCCAGACGCTCGCGGCTTTCCGGCGGCAGCGCTGCGACACGGCAGGCGTCCTCGACCTTCAGCGTCATCTTCTGGAGCAGTTGCTGGCGAGTCTTGCCCACTCGCTCGTGCAGAAAATCGGAGCGTACGCCGTCGCAATCTTCAGGCTCCGCCACGTGATTCACAGGAAATCCCGCTGGGAGTTCCGCCTTTCGATTTCCCTGCCGACGCGCGGTTCGGCTCGCGATTTCATCGCTACATAAAGCCTGCCAGCGCTTCCATTGCCGTTCATCGAGCACCTTTCGCATCAGCTGCTCGTCGGCCTGGCCGGCCGCTGTCAGTAGCGCGATGTCGTCGACGTTGCGCCGCTGCTCCGGATTCTCGCCGGCAGCGAGGAGCGGCGACTTCTCGAGCAGCGTCTCGAGGGTGGGGCGGATCGATTCTCGTTGGGCAGCGGTAAAAGCAACGTGTTCATCCAGCTCGCTGATCAGAATTTCCGCAAGGTGTCGCCGCTGCCGGGCGCGCCGCTCCTCAGCGATTTGTTTGAGGCGCTGCGATTCTTCTGCGCTCAGATGAGCCGCAAGGCCTTCCTTCCAGGCCGGCTGCTGCGTCGGGGAGGCTTCGTCCGGGGTGCCGAAATAGAAGTTCTTTTGCTTCAGGAAAGCCTCACGGTTCTCCGCCACAAATGGCGCCAGTTGCTCTCGCGTGAACTCCGCCCACTTAGCCATCGATTGCTCGAGCGCCTTCTCGACGACAGCGTCGATCTGCTTTGCTCGTTCTGGCGTAAGTTCGAGCAGGCGCTTGATCTCGGCGGTTCGAGCGGCCACTTGCTGGCGGAACGTCTCGCGCATCTGAGCGGCGCGGCCGTCGAGGTGGTCCTTGATCAGTTTCTCCGTCTCCTGCTCACGCTCTGCCACGACTGTCCGCCAACGCTCCGCTTCGGCCGGAGTCAGCGTCTTTTCGA
>DASVRY010000655.1:0-8433 GCA_036388395.1 Chthoniobacteraceae bacterium | reverse complement strand
GCACCGTGTTTCCAAGCAGCCGCGCGAGAGCGGCGGGATTAATCCCGTCGAGGACAGCGAGGGCGACGAGCGCCGGCTCACCGTCGTGGAAATGAGTGCGCCAATAATCGTCCGCCACTTCACGCAGCAGAGCCTGCTGATCGGCGACCAGCTCCGCATCGAAGAGCGTTCCGCTCTCAAAGGCGCGATCCTGCAGGGTACGCTGGCAGAAGCTGTGAATGGTGAAGATCGCCGCTTCATCGAAGGAGCGGAGCGCTGCTTCGAGGCGATGCTGCGCCACGGATCGCTCCACGCGTCCGCGTGCGATGAGTTCGGCGAGGAAACCTTCCGCTGCGCCCGTGCCGCGACACGTTTCCAACGCGCTAACGAGCAAACGGCGGATACGATCTCGCAGCTCGGCCGTCGCGGCGACGGTGTAGGTCGAGACAAGGATTTCGCCCGGCGTGAGATCGTGCTCGATGATCAGCCGCAGATAAATTCCCGCGAGCGTGTAGGTCTTGCCCGTGCCAGCGCTGGCTTCGAGCAGAGTCGTGCCGGGGCGGAGCGGCGCGTCGAGAAGATCGAAGTCGGCGATCATGCGAGTGGGCTTCGCGCCGCGAAGAGTGGCGCGTAGATGCGGAGAGCAGTGGCCTTCCACGCCTCCGTAAATGGATCGGCGTCGCTCCCGAAGCAGAGCTTCAGCCATGGCTCATCACGCTCTCCAGGAGTCTTGTCGTATCCATGCCAGACTTGACGCGCGGCATCGAGCGGGTCTGTTTTCGCCCTGGCGCTCGGCTCCAGTTTGCGCTCAGCGAATTTCAAAGAGCTGCGCGGGAAGAGCGGCACCGGTGCGCGGAGGCCCTCCGCGTAAACCGCAAGCAGATCCGCGAAGACCTCAGCGGCATCTGGCACTGGAGCAAAACGGTAGGCTTCTTCGCGGCCGAAGAGCAGTGTCTCGCGCGGATGATCTGCGGGCGCTATGAGCTGGAGCAAAAGGTGCGCGACCCACGCTTTGAGCAGATCACCAGGCTTCAAGGTCGCGGCGCGATGCCGAAGCAGTGCCTCGGGATACACATCGCGCAGCGTGCCGGTGAGCTGGAAATCGCCGAGCACCAGATCGACTGTGAATGGCGGCAGCGGGGCGGTGGTGATGTGGGTGCGGATCTGCTCCGCCAGTTCGGTGGCTCGGCTGCACATTTCTTGATGCGCTGCTTCACCGACATATCCGGGCGGGAGCTGGCCTGTCGCCCGCGCTATCGGGAGCTGCGCTTCGGGCGCAATGCCGGCGAGCGCGCGGCGGGTGAGATCCTGCTCGAAAGCATAGCGATCAAGCGCATGCAGCTTCTGCGGCTCGCGCTCTTCCAGCGGCGTGCAATCATCGGGCAGACGCAGGCCGAGTCGATCGCGCCCGAAGAACTTCGCCGGGTGAGCGAGGAAGTTCGCGAGCTTCTCCCAATCGAGATTCCGCCACTCTGGATCTGGTTCCCCGAGCGGCTCTGCTGCGAAAGCAGCGGCGGCATCGCGCGTGCCGAGGCTCATGCGGCTGGCGGCGGCATTCGCGCGCGAATAGCTGAAGAGCGGACTACCTTCCGCAAAATAGTCTGAGCTGAACGGCTGGAGTCGGTGCCGCGACACGACGAGCTTTTCGCAAGGTTCGGCGTCGGGCCCGGCGAAGTTCTCGTTCAGGTAGTCGAGTAGTTCACTCACGAGCACCGAGGGCGGAGAGAGCGCGTTGTCTTTTGCCGAAAGTCCGCAGTAGCTGATGTAGAGCGTGTCGCGCGCCGAGAGTAGACTCTCGAGAAAGAGCTGCCGGTCGTCGTCGCGTAGTGAGCGGTCGCCGGGCCGTGGCTTCTTCGCGGTGAGATCAAAGGCGAGTGCGGCTTCGTAACGTGGAAAGGCCGTGTCGTTCATGCCGATGAGGCAGAGCACTTTGAAGGGAATGCTTCGCATCGGCTTGAGCGCACAGAAGGTCACGCGGCCGGCGAGGAAACCGCTTCCGGAGTCGGCCTCGCCAAAGGCTTGCGCGAGATGTGCGCGGAGCACCTCGAACGGCACAGGTGCCTCGTAGCCGCCCGTGAACTGCGCCCGGTTCAGCCCGTCGAACGCTGCGCGCAGCCGGCGGATTTCGTCGGCAGATTCCTCGTCTTCGTGGAAGAAGCGAGCAAGCACCTGGCGAAGCGTGCGCTCCCAATCGGCGAGCGGGCGCGGGCGCCGGAAGTCGTCGATAAGCGCAAAGAGTTCATCCGCAAAATCCACGAAACGCCCGAGTGCGGTCGCGAAGCTTCCCTCGACCTCGCGCACCGGGAGGAGCCCGGAGAAGAGCGTCGCCTCATCACCCGCGAGTGCATAGCCGAGGAGCAGCCTCCTCAATCCGACGCGCCAGGTGTTTTCCTCAAACGGCGGCACGTCAAACGTCGCACGGTGCGCGCCGTCGATGCCCCAGCGGATGCCGGTTTGATCGATCCATTGGCGAATGATCTCCAGATCCGGCTCCTGGAGTTCGAAGCGCCGCCGCACCGGACGCGCAGAGAGCAGAGCGAAAACGGCGGCAGCTCCGCACCGGCTTGTGACGAGATCGAGCAGCGTGAGAAACGTATCTGCGATCCAGCTTTCCGAACGGATGCTGCGATCGGCGATGGTGAAGGGGATGGAGAGCTCGGGCGCCTCCGGCGTGCCGAAGACTGCCTCGATGTAGGGCGCATACTTCTCCACGTCGGGCATGGTCACGAGGATGTCTTTTGGCGTGAGCGCCGGGTCGCGCTCGAACATCGCGAGGAGCTGATCATGCAGTACTTCGAGTTCGCGAATCGGGCTATGGCAGGAGTGGATTTGGAGCGAGCTATCGTCCGGCGAAATGGCCCGCCGCGTGGAGCGCAGCTCCGCGAGGAGATCGTGCAGTTGAAAGATGTCGCGCTGCACGTGCTGGAGCAGCGTCGGGCCTTCCGGCGGCGCAAAGAGATCGTGCTCACGAGCTGGATCGAGACTGATGATCGCTTCGGAGAACTCGCGTCCGATTTTCCCGAGGGAGGCGAGAAGCGGATTACCAGTTTCCAGATGTAGATCATCCGCCGTTGAGCCAGCGCGCTTGTTTCGCCGCAGGATGCGATCCTGCTGTTTACGGGAGCGCAGATCGCTCCAGAACTCAGGCGTTGGTTCGAGCGTGAAGAAATGCACATCGGTCGCCTGCGCAATCTCGCCGAAGAGCTGGATGTAAAAAGGCGGCAGGCTGGAGATGCCAAAGACGCTGATCCGCTCCGGCAGCGCGCCGGGACCGAAGCGCCCGTCGCGAAGCCGCTCGCTAAATTCCCGCGCACGTGCTGGAGCATGCGCCAGTTCGCGCCCGCGGGTGAGTTCGCGCCACAGTGCCGGCTGCCACTCTGCGTCAGGTCCGCCGCGTCCATTTTGCCATTCGAGACTCAGCTCTGGCCGATACGCGAGGTACCGGTCGAAGACGGCCGCGATTTTGCCCGCCAGCTGAAAGCCCTTGAGCGCGCTCATCTCGCCTGCCAAATAATGCCGGAGCGGCTCTCCATCTGCTCGGTCGAGCATCCCGGGCAGCGCGCCGAGGATCCGCCAGGCGAGCAGGTCACGGCTGAAGCCAGGATCCGGGCCATGCTCCGGGAGCACGGCGGCGAAGAGCTGCTCGACGACCCCGGCAGGGAAGGGGAAGGCGACGTTCATCGCGACGCCGTGCTGGCGCGCGAGTTCCAGCGAAAGCCAGCGCCGCATCCCAAGGCTCTGCACGACAATGATCTCAGGCGCGAAGATGCTCGCAAGTGGCTCTCGCGTGATTTCGGCCAGCGCGCCGGCCAGCGCCTCCAGACGATTACTGCGATAGAGGTGGAGGCCAGCCATGCGGGACCTCCGAGTGAACGGGACCGGAGCAGGTAAATGAAGCGAATTTCTAGCTGTCTCTGTTGCCCGCGGTGGCCCGGCTATGCGCCGCTTTTAGCATCGACTGCGCAACTGGCATGAGCTCCTGTCGTGAACTCCCGTTCATCCCCAGTCTTCAACTCCTGACCTACCCATGAATGCTCCCAGCCGATTCATCCACGCTTCATTTCTCCTTTGCCTTGCCTTGAGCGGGAAGCTGTCTGCGGCCACACCTTTTCAGCCGGACGATCGCTGGGTAGCCATCGGGGACAGCATCACACATGGAGGTAATTATCCGCGTTACCTCGAGCTCTTCTACGTCACCCGCCACCCCGGATCCCGACTGACCTACACCAACGCTGGTATCGCGGGCGACACCACCTCCGGCACTGTGAGCCGCTTCGATTGGGATATCGCTCCCGGTAAACCAACTGTGGCGACGGTCATGCTGGGAATGAATGATGTGGGGCGCGATAACTATGCTCCTGGAAAACCCGACGATGACGCGGTGCAAAAGGCCCGCGAGGGTCGCGCCGCTGAATTTGAGAAAAACATGCGCAGCCTTGTCGGGCGGCTCCGGGCGATGGGAACACGGGTCGTTCTGCTTTCGTCCACCCCCTACGACGACACCTCACGGATGGAGTCTCCTAACCTTCCAGGCTGCAACGATGCTCTCATCGAACTCGGCCGTCGTACCAAGGCCATCGCGCAGGAGACTGGCACGGAATTCATCGATCTGACTCAGCCGCTCACCACATTGAACCGCTCGCTGCAGGCTGCTGACCCCAAGTTCACGTTGATCAGTAACGATAGGGTCCATCCTGGCGGTCCTGGATACCTCGCCATGACCTACGAAATCCTGCGGGCGCAAGGTGTGAGTGGAGAAGTGGCGGTGGTGCATCTCGATGGTGCAAAGGGCGGCGTGCGCCTCGCCGGCAACTGCGCGGTGACGGACCTCGTTACCAAGCCGGAGTCGGTGGCATTTACCTACACGGCGCGATCACTGCCGTTTCCGATCCCATCGGCTGCTGCTCCTGCTGCGAAGTGGATTCCTTTCCAGACAGCTCTGAACCGGGAGGAGCTTCGGGTTCGTGGCCTGTCTCCTGGCTCTTATCGGATGGAGATTGATCAGCAGGTGGTGGGGGAGCTTAGCGCGGCCGATTTGGAACGCGGAGTCAACCTGGCTGAACTTTCCACGCCACAGCTCAAGCAGGCGCAGGCAGTATTGCAGACTCTGGAGAAGCGATGGGATCTGATGAACCGACTACGGACGATCGCGGCGGTGGAATATCAGCATGGGGGCAAGTTGCCGCGGCCGATCGACCCGAAGGCGATCGAGCCCGCCATCGCTGCATGGGAAGCCACCCTTCCGCCCGGCCATTGGCAGAGCAAGCAACCCGCGCAATACCGCGAATCCAAACCTGCCCAGGCTCAGATCCAATCTCAGGCCGAAGAGCTGCTGCGCCAGGCGCGCGCCGAGGCGGTACCGAAAGCCCGCAAAGTCACTCTCACGGCGCTCAAGGCAAACTAAGCGGTGCGCCCTCTTCATTGGCTCTGCTAATGCTCGCGACCGGGTCCTTCGACTGCGCTTCGCCCGCCTTTCCGGCCTGGGCTCCGCTCAGGATGGCATCGCGCGGGTGAGAGTGTTTTTAACTCAGCCACTGACCGAGCACTGAATGAAGAGGAAGAGTATTAGCTAACCCGTGTCCGAAGTTGACGCTTCAAGACCAGGTAGAGACCGGCGAGCATCGCCAGGCTCGATACGATGAGGACCAGCGTATTAAAGACAAATACGCTCGACCGAATCACTAGCTCCCAGCTGCCGATCTTGAATAAGTGGTAGACCTTCTCGGGGCCGAAAAAGACGTTTACGTGTGAGGAGCGGCGGTAATCGCTCTGCTCGGTCTCGGCTTTTGAGACAAGGTCGGTGACCTTCTGGTTTGTATAAAGTCGCTCGGCGGTAACGCCCATGGTGCGGCTACGCAAGTCGCCAGTATCGAGTGGTTTTCCGGCGATGATTCCATCGACTCGACGGAGCCGTTTCTCCACTTCCGGCAAGCTGCCGGACTCCAATCCACTAAGCATCGCAAGCGTGTCTTTTAGATCTTCCAGTCGGTCGGATTCTGCATCCGAGGGCGACGGATTCGCAACGATCACATCGATTTGCCGCTGCAGTTGATCCTGCCGCATGCTCAACGGGTTTAGCTTTGCCTGCGCGACGATGAGTGCTTCGTAGCTGTAGTGGGTCGCAACCAATCGGCTGATCAACGGCACATCCAGTCCTGCATCACGGTTTGTGCCCGGCGAGACTTCGGGGTGATTACTGAACCAGCGGTTGATGCTGTAGATCGCGTCGAGATCGCGATTCATCTCCTCGTACTTGATCAATGCGCCGCTGAAGATGAGCTGCGGGATGAGCACAAGCGGGACGAAGTTGGCCGCCATCTTGGCTGAGGTGGAGAGAGAGCTGATGAGCAGCCCAAGGCTCGTCCCGCTCGCTGCCGTGATGAACATGAAAAAGAAATACGGCCAGAACATCCCGCGGATCTCGAGGATTTGATTTCCGACGGCTACGAACAGAGCGCTCTGGACCATAGAGAAGAGCGCGAGCGTGCTGAATTTTGAGAAGACGTAATACGGCAATCTAACATTTAGATTCCGTTCGCGATGCAGCACCACTCGATCGCGGATGATGTCGTCGACGCTATTCATCAGCGCGAGGAAGAGCGCGACGAGCAGCGCGATGAAGATGTAAGTCGGGATGTGAAACGCGATCGCGAAGTCGTAGCTCCGCGTCGGGTCGTCGGTGTAATGCAACGCCCAGCCAATGAGCGCCGCGAGCGCCGGGGGGACGAGCACGGTGATGCAGAGATTCCCTCGATTCCGCAGCTTCGAGATGAACGCGCGGCGCCAAAGCGTGCGAAATTGTGTCCATTCGTCGCGCCAGCGGATCGGCTCCCGACGTTTCACCGCCTCCAGATCGGGAGTGGGCGCCGCCGGACCGGTCTTGCGCACGCTGACCTGCTTTACGTCCTGCAGGAGGCGGAAGCTTTCGTACTTATCGCGCCAGTAATCGGGAGAAAAACGCCGCGCCGGCACAAGCTGGCTTTGGCTATTCTCCTCGTAGATGACGTCGCCGCTGAGATCGCGGAGCGGCGTCTCGAGCACGTCGAAGATAAACTCGGGGCGCGTGGTGCCGCACGCAGGGCAACCGCCGAGTTCGGTGCCGAAGTGTTGCTCGTGCTCGGCTGCGGCGAAGTAGGCGAGCATCTCGCTCGGCGTGCCGTAAAAAACGAGGCGTCCGCCTTTATCGAGGAGCAGCGCCTTCGAGAACATCTGGAAGAGCTTCGAGGTCGGCTGGTGCAGCGTGACGAGGACGATCTTGTTGTGCGCCATCGAGCGGATGATTTCGATGACGTGCTCGCTGTCCTTTGAGCTGAGGCCGCTCGTCGGTTCATCGAAAAGGAACACGTCAGCGGAGCTGATCATATCCAGGCCGATATTCAGCCGTTTCCGCTCGCCACCGGAGAGTCGCTTTTTCGTCGGGCTGCCGACGATCGCATCCCGCCGCTCGACAAGACCGAGCTCGACCAGCTTACCCTCGATGCGCCGACTCCGATCGCGGCTCGAGAGATGCGGCGAGCGGATCGCCGCGGCAAAGGTCATATTCTCCGCGATCGTGAGGTGATCGTCGAAGGCGTCATCTTGCGGGATGTAAGCGAGGAAGCGCTTCAGCGCGTCCACATCCTTGTAAAGCGGCTGGCCATTGAGCAGCACTTCGCCGGACGTAGGTTGAAGCTGACCGGCAATCGCCCGCATCAGGGTCGATTTGCCTGAGCCGCTCGCACCCATCACACAGACCATCTCGCCCCGTCCGACAGCGAAGGAGATGCTGTCGAGCCCGACGTCGTGCCGACCGAACCGGTGCGTCAGATCGCGCATTTCCAGACTGGAGATAATGTTCCGCTCTTCCTCGATAATCCGCTCCGAGAAATTGCAGCGCAGCACCTGGCCAGCCGCGATGCGGATGGTGTCGCCATCCTTGAGCGCATGCGGGCCGCGGACCGGCACATCGCCGACCATGATTGGCCGATCTGCCTGCAGCACCTCGAGCCGCCCCACTTTTCTTTCGTAGTCGCAGAGGATTTTGAGCAGCACTTCACCGCTGGTGCCAGGCGAGAGGAGAATGTCGTCGACGTCGAGGAGCGACGGGTTGTTCGAGACAAGGTAACCGCTCTTGTAAGCCTTGAGTTGGAAGCGTCCGCCCAAGGCGCGGGCCCGCCGACGCAGATCGTTCAGCGGAAGTTCCGAATCGTTGTGAAAGATGATTTTCTCGTCGAGCGTCGCCTCGACCGACGTGTTCGCGCGCAAGGCAACGCCGTTGAGCAGTGCGTCCACATCGCGCAAGGCACGCACTTTCACCTTGAGGCCAAAGCAAACCTCGAGCACCGATTCACGCGTCCGCACTTTCTCGAGCTGCACCTCGTCGTTGTTGTCGATCGAAAGATAGATCTGCGTCAGCGAGACGTTTTTCTTCGCGTTAAAGTAGTACGCGAGGTCCTGATAGGTGAGCACCTGCTC
>DASVRY010000654.1:0-2746 GCA_036388395.1 Chthoniobacteraceae bacterium | reverse complement strand
CACGTCGCGGACTTCGAAGCCCGCTCGATCACGCGAAAGACCGCCTGGCCCAAGGGCCGAGAGACGGCGCTTGTGGGTCAACTCTGCAAGCGGATTCGTCTGATCCATGAACTGCGAGAGCTGGCTCCGGCCGAAGAAGTCACGAATAACTGCGCTGAGCGCCTTCGGATTGATCAGCTTCTGCGGCGTCATGCCTTCGATGTTCACGTCGAACAAGGTCATGCGCTCTTTCACGAGGCGCTCTGTCCGGGCGAGACCGACGCGGCACTGGTTGGCGAGCAACTCACCCACGGTCCGGACACGCCGGCTGCCAAGGTGATCGATGTCGTCCAGCATGCCTTCGCCGCGGCGCAGACCGGTGAGATACTTCATCGCAGCGATGAAGTCTTCCTTTGTCATTACGCGCTCTTCGAGAGAGATTTCGAGGCCAAGCTTCTGGTTGAGCTTGTAACGACCGACGCGGCCGAGATCGTACTTCTTCGGATCGAAGAAGAGACGCTTCAGCAAGCCGCGGGCGTTTGGCACAGTTGGAGGATCGCCAGGCCGCAGGCGGCGATAGATATCCTTCAAGGCCTCTTCCTCGTCGTGCGCAGGATCTTTCTTCAGTGCCTTGATGATCGTGTCGTCTTCCTTCGTATCGACGACCTTCACTTCGGTGACGCCAAGCGCCAGCACTTGGCGAATGGTCGCCTTCGTGAGTGGCTCGAAAGCGCGCGCAATAGTGATTTCGCCATCGCGAACATCACCGATCAACACCTTGGTGCTGATCTCCTCTTCCTCGAGGCTCTCGCTCAGCTTCAGGTCTTCGACAGTGTAGAACAGCTTGATGATCTCTTCATCAGAGCCGTATCCGAGCGCGCGCAGGAACGTCGTCGCAAGGAACTTCCGCCGGCGCTTCCGCCGATCGAGATAAATATAAAGCAGATCGTTGGTATCGAACTGCACTTCCAACCAGGAACCGCGATCAGGGATGATGCGGAAGCTATAGAGCACCTTGCCATTTAGATGGATGGAGGACTCGAACGCGATGCCCGGAGAGCGGTGCAACTGCGAAACGACCACGCGCTCGGCGCCATTGATGACAAAGGTGCCCTGAGGGGTCATGAGCGGGATCTCGCCCATGTAGACCTTCTCTTCCTTCGTGCCCTTTTCTTCCTTTAGCTGGAAAGTGACGTGCAGAGGCGCGCTGAAAGTCTGGCTCTCGCGCATCGACTCGCGGATGCTGAGTTTAGGCTCGCCGATCTCGTAACTGGCGAAGTCCAGCGTGACTTTCTCGTCGTAGCTTTGGATTGGGAAAACTTCTTTGAAGACCGCCTGGAGACCAGTCTCCTTGCGCTTGCTGACCGGGATATCGGTTTGAAGGAACTCACTATAGGAGTTGAGCTGGACTTCAATGAGGTTCGGGGGCTCGATCACCTCGCGGATTTTGCCGAAATATTTGCGCTCAGACATAAATGGGATGCAGTGCTGCGGATCGCTCAGAAGATCTCAACCGCTACGCAGCGGGCGGGTAAGACCGAAAATTGGACAAAACGTTCAGCCGACGAAAAAGCAGAGGCAGAGAGACGCAGCCCGAATTGTGGTTCGTGGCTGCGTCTCTCTGATTCTGCGTTGAAGTGTGCTTCCGATCGGCGGCGGAGTTGCTCAAGACGAAAACCGCGAGGCAAATACCTCGCGGAAAAGTGGACGGGGAACTTGAAACACAAATCGGCGCCCGGCAAGAAAAAACTTCTTGCCGGGACGCGCGAAAAGTGACGTTGAACGATTTACTTGATCTCGACCTTGGCGCCAGCCGCTTCGATCTTCTTCTTGATCTCTTCGGCTTCTTCCTTGGTGATGCCTTCCTTCAGGGCTTTTGGAGCGCCCTCGACAAGAGCCTTGGCTTCGGCGAGGCCGAGACCAGCGACGCAAGCGCGGACTTCCTTAATGACGGCGATCTTGTTGCCGCCAGTCTCCTTGAGAATGACGTCGAACGCGGTCTTCTCCTCGGCAGGAGCGGCTGCTGCGCCACCCGCTGCAGGTGCGGCGGCGGCGACTGGTGCTGCTGCACTGACGCCCCACTTCTCTTCGAGGGACTTAACGAGATCAGCAACTTCGAGGACGGTGAGTCCGCTGAGCTGTTCAACTAGTGTGTTTGTATCGGCCATATACTGAATTTAAGAAGTGAGATTTTGGATTCAGGGAGTGGTCTCGAGCTGTGTGGGCTCTTCACTTCCTGCTTCTTTCTTCTGACTTCCTACTTTTGTTGTCGGTATCGTCGCATTGCGGAGCTCCGCAGCATTTCAGTCCGGCAGCCACCGGACCGACGAGGAACCATTTGTTTGTTTGTTTGATTTGGCAGGCGTCAATTGCGACATCCGCCGAGGAGCCACCGGCGGAAAGCCAGTGGAAAGTGTTTTCTGCGGACTAAGCGGCCGGCGCGTCGGCGGCTGGCGCCTCCGCTGCTGGCTCTTCCGTGGCCGGCGCTGGCGTTTCAGTTGCGGCTTCTGCGCCGGCGCCATCGCGGTCGGCTTTCGCCTTGAGCACGCGAGCGAGCGACGAAGCGGGCTCGTTGAGCACGCGGACGAGCTGTGTGGCAGGAGCCTGCAGGACGCCGAGCAAGGTCGCGAGAAGCACTTCCCGGGAAGGAAGATCTGCAATCGCCCGGATCTGATCGCTGGAAACGACCAGCTTGTCCACGACGCCAGTCTTGATCTCTGGCTTCTTGAACTCGGTGCTGAAGGTCTTGAGGATCTTCGCAGCGGCA
>DASVRY010000653.1:0-3846 GCA_036388395.1 Chthoniobacteraceae bacterium | reverse complement strand
CGGAGGCAGCGACTCGTCCTCTACTTCTCACGTCAGATCGATACTACGGCACCCGCAGCCGCTACAGGAAGCGGCTTGCGCAAGCACTACGAGGTCGTCCTCCAACAACTAGGCTCCGAGTTCAACCAACTCCGGGAAATGCTCGGGCAGATCTTCCATGGCGCAAGTATCACAGCGATGAGCGACGCAGATCATTACCGGCATACGTCGAGGTTCCTCAATCCGTCGCTTGCGGAGAGGTTCGACTTCGATCCCATCGACACGTTTGTACCGGAACTCTCCATCCAGGAGAATTGCTGGCACAGCGAAGCAAATGGACTGCCTGAAGGGAGCGGCTTCTGGATGGATGGCTGCTATCACTCCGTGCTCGTGCTGAATCGCTGGCCTAAGATGACGCATCCGGGCATCGTGCGCCGACTCACAGATCTCCCGCTCCTCGACTACTCGATCACGGTGAACGTCGAGGCACTCTCGACACGCACCGAGATTACCAAGGAGGAGAAAGCCCACGATCGCCTCGCTGGTGATTACGCCAGCGAGAAGCGCCTATCGCTGATCACCGCGATGGAGAAGAAGCAGAAGAAGATTGCCGCTCTGATGCAGGGCCACACGCAGCCCTTCAACGTAGAGTATATCGTCCGCGCATGGGACCAGACGCGCGAAGGGTTGGCGGCCAAGACGGCTGCGATCAAGAACGCGATCAACAGCATGAACGGCGCGCAATACCTGGAGTGTCCCCTGCCCACGACAGCACAGAAGCTCTTCTTCCAGAGCTGGCCCGGCTGCCCGTGGGGCCGCTACCCGCACCGGAAGCTCTACGCCGAAACGCGCTACCTAGCCGACGTGCTTCCATTCAGCGCGACGTTCACAGGGCACCTCGGGAAGGCTGAGGCCCTTTACGACGGGGCTTCGCGTAATCTTGTCGGCGTGACGACCTTCGCCGGCAGCGGCGGAAATGAAACGCCGCAGCACGCGGTGCTACTCGGCATGAGCGGCGCAGGGAAGAGTGTCACCGTCTGCGATTTGCTTAGCCAGACGGAGCCCTTTTACGACTACACGGTGATCATCGAGGAAGGACTGTCTTACGAAATCTACACGCGAACCGTCGCTCCAGATGCGCGGCCGATCATCATCCAGCCTGACGGTGACCTCACCATCAACTATCTGGACACTCACGGTCTGCCGCTCACCGCCGAACACCTATCCTCTGCTATGGCGCTCCTGGCTAAGCTGGTCGGCGTCAGCTCGGATGAAGACAAGCAGCTTGCCCGCGAAGCCCACCTGGCGAAATACATCACGCTTCTCTACGACGATGTTTTCTCCGAGTGGAGCAAACGGAACGAGGAGCGAATGATGGCGGTTGCGCGTCACGCATACGCGCTATCTCGATTTCGGAGGAGCCGCCCAGGCGCGACGACACTGGATGCCTTTGTCGATTTCCGCGACTGGCAACGAACCGAGTCTGATGCGGCTGAGCTGTCGCTCGCCGCCGTGGACGATGACGAGGTTCTCCGCTTCCTCAAAGAACCTGCTACCCAGCGCGAAGTGCGAAATCTCGCCTTCGCCTACTTCACGCCGGAGGAGTATCCCACCCACAGGATGCTCCAAGAGCTGCTGCAGCTTGAATCCTCGGACGCAGCTTCTGAGGACCTCGCGACGCGTCTGCTTCCTTGGTGCGCAGGCGGCAACTACGGCTGCCTGCTTGATGGTCAGAGCAACATCTCCCTCACCGGTAAAATCGCCCACTTCGAGTTGGGTTACATTCCCGAGGCCGCTAAGCTCCTCCGCGCGGTCGCAGGTTTCCTTATCACCAACTACACGCGTCAGCACATCATCACGATGCCGCGCGGGCTGAGGAAGCGAAACGTCTATGAGGAAGTGGCCCGCCTTCTGGACATCCCCGGCGGCGAACAGATTGTGAAGGAGAGCTATGCGCAGATGCGGAAGTTCAATTGCTGGAACATTTCCATTGTGCAGCAGTACAGCCGCTTCAAAGAGAGCCGCATCCGCTCTGCCGTCTTCGGCAACAGCAGGCAGTTCTTCCTCATGCGGCAGAATGACCGCGCCGACCTCGACGACATGGGCTGCGACATCGGCCTAACAGAGCTGACGAAGCACGCAATCCTCTCCTATCCCCTTCCCGACCAGCAGGCCGGTGAGGAAAAGTTCGCCGCCTTCACTTACCTACACTCGGACGCCCAGAATCCTATCTGCGGCACCGCGCAAAATGTTGCGTCGGCTGAGATGCTTTACGTCAGCGGCAGCAGCGGAGCGCAGTTCGAGCAGCGAGAGAAGCAGCTTCGCGGAGCTGATGACGTTGTATCCGCAATCGTCCTCCATACAGCCTCGACTCCATGACTCACTGCCGACTTACCGGATGGCGCGTAAGGAGCCGGCCCGCGGCGGCCGATACGCTGACGTCGATTAGTTCGATGGCGGCCTCTTTGCGGAAGTCGATCCCATCGAGCTGAAGCACGGCAAGGCTTACGCCCTGCATCATGCCGCGCTCACGCATGATTGGGCGCAGGTGAAGCCCGAGATCTTCGGCACGCTCTTTTAGCACAGCATGGATGCCGAGGAGCGCCACGCGGCGCTCACCTCACTAGCAAGTTCGACATTCAGAAGGTCGTTGGGCCGACGATCGTTCGCCCATGGCGCGAGCGCATGGAGGCGGCAAAGAGCGACAAGCCCGCGCTCGTCGCCGCGCTGGACGATCTCCGGAAATTCCAGGTGCTCGATCCCGCCTGCGGCACCGGCAATCTCCTCTTCGTCGCCTGCCGCGAGATGAAGCGCCTAGAGCACGATCTCCTCGTCCGCCTCCAGCGCGCCAAGGCCAAGATCGAGCTGACGAGCGCCGTCTCCATCCAACAGTTCCACGGCCTCGAAACCCAGCCCATTACCGTGGAGCTGGCTAAGGTCACGCTCATGCTCGCCAAGGAGCTGGAGATCCGGGAGAGCGCGCGACTTGGCGAAACTGAGGACATGCTCATTCAAGTAAAGCCGCTCCCGCTGGATTATCTCGGCGCCAACATTCGCTGCGCCGAAGACCTCTGTCGCGACGATTACTTAGTCAAGCAATGGACAGATGGGAGAGATGCGTTGGTGTATGAATCGCATGAGCGCGAAACGAATCACGCGCTCAAGGCCGCCTAGTGTGGGAATAGCAGTAATAAGCTTCTTCCAATCAGCGGTTCCAAACGCAGGCGTGCCGATCGAGGTCTCCGCCCCTTGCACGGGAGATTTGACCCAACCGCCAAACCGCGTTCCTGCGTGAAGAAATTTACTACGTAAGTCGTAAGCAGCTCGAAGGTGTTTTTCGATCGTTTCAGGCTGGAGGCGATAGAGGTCGTTCGTTGACTCGCTTCCCGCGTAGAACGCCGCATTCAGCAATTTTGCGAGGCCTCTTCTAAACCGCCGCGATATCTGCCCGAAGAATTTAGCTCTGATGTCCGCTGCAAGTTCGGGATCTAGCTTTTCGTCGATCTCAGCTAATTGTGCTGTCAGCTCCTTGTCTTGGAGCTCGGCTGTGGTGAACGTCAATCCACTCACCAACACTTCGCCAGCGTTCACCAAGCTTAAAAAAGCGAGCTCCGGGTCAGAGTCGTACTGCTGCAACGCTTGTTGGTAAAAGCGGCCAGCGGTGAACACAAGATTCAATCCGTCTGACAATGAACCTGTTTCGTTCACATGAGCGAAGATGCTGTCGAAGATCGGAACAATCGGCTCAGCCGCATCCAATCGTAGTGGAATGCCGAGGTCTTTGCGCACATTCGACGTGAACGGCAACGCATCAAGAGCCTTCCGGGGTTGCGGCGGCTCAACATGCGGAAGGCAGTAATGGCCGTG
>DASVRY010000652.1:0-8033 GCA_036388395.1 Chthoniobacteraceae bacterium | reverse complement strand
AATTCCTTTGCGAGGACGGCTATAATCCCATCGCGCCTTTGTCGACTCTCGCGCGCGATGAGGCGTTTCTGGCGACCTCCGACACCGATGCCGCTACTGGGCGCGAGTGGGTGCCCTTCTCCTATGGAAAAGGGCAGAGAGAGCCCGGACCGTTTTATCTAGTGTGGCCGAACTCACCGGCGGATGCCGATCACCCCTGGCCGTATGGAGTTGTTGCATTACGAATTGGCGCTCGCAACGCTCTCTTGGGGCCGGCATTACCAAGATCTGAGGAGTTTCGACGGGGATTCGACTTGTTCCAGGATCATTGCATGAAGTGCCACTCGTTGAACGGTGTTGGGGGGCTTGTCGGTGTGGAACTGAATGTCCCGAAGAATATCACGGAATACTGGAAGGCCGAGGAGTTAGCCGCCTTTGTGGCTAAACCCGAGTCCTTCCGTCGCAACGGAAAGATGCCAGGGTTCGAGCACCTTGGTGAAGAAACTATCACTGAGATCCTGAAGTATATTCAGCACATGGGCAGACATAAACTTTCCCCTAACGAGCAGGGCTCGGGAGGCAAATAGTGGTCATCTCAGAGCGACCGCCAAAGAGCAGAAGTGCTCTGCGTGCTGGAGATCCGGCGCACCTCCGAGCCAGCGATCCTGCTCTATACCTATCGGAAGCAGGGGCGGCACGAGGAGGCCGGGCCTCCACTAAGTTGACGAGGTAGAGAACTTTGCAGCGGAGAGGCCGCTCAGCGGGGAGCAGAGGAGACGTGCTCTGCGAGTTGTTTGGCCAGATCCGCCTGGCTGAACGGTTTTGTGAGGAAACTGTTCGCGCCCAGATGGAGTGCTTTATCCAGGTGCTTCTGCGCCGCACGGGAAGTGACCAGCACCATCGGGATATGCGCCCAGGTCGGGTGCGTACGAACGGTGGAAATGAGATCGTATCCATTCATCCGCGGCATCTCGAGATCGGTGAAGATGATATCCGGAATGCGCAGGCGAAGCTTCTCGATCGCATCCAGACCATCATTCGCGAGCACGACATCGCAGCCGAGATCGGTGAGAAGGCGGTCCTGGACCAGACGCACGCTCAGCGAGTCGTCGACAACGAGCGCTGTGAGCCGCCCAGTCCCAGTGCCGGACTTACCTGGCCGGCTCGTCGCAGCGTCGCGGGCGCCGGCCAAGGTTGGGTCGATCTCGGTCGCGGCTCCGAGGAGCGCGGCCACGGAAAGAATGAGCAGCGGTCGGCCTTCGTCATCGAGGGTCGCTCCTTCCAGGAATGGATGCTGCGCGAGCAAGGGATCGAACCCCTTGACCACAATCTCGCGACGCGCGGGGACGCGGTCGACGACCAGCACCGCGCGGACTTCTCCGACCGAAATGATCACCCCGCGGGTGCCGCGTTCTGCGTCCGGCGTCCTGAAGATGTGATCCATCCGGATCACGCGGAGATCCTCACCGGCGTGCCGGTACCACTCGACACCGGCGCGCACGCTGATGCCCGCGGGATTCAAGAGCAGGCCGCTCACGACGTGATTCAGCGGCAGCGCGTACTCCTGCCCAGCCACTTCGATGATGATTGCTTCGGAGACGGCGAGCGTGAGCGGGAGTTGAAGGGTCCAGGTCGTCCCTTCGCCCGGCGTGCTGCTCAGCGCGATCGAGCCTTTCATCGCCTCCACTTCCTGCTTCACCACATCGAGCCCGACGCCGCGGCCGGAGATGCTGGAGATATCGTCAGCTGTGCTGAAGCCCGGGGTGAAGAGCAGCTCGAGCACTGCCTCCCCGCTGAGTTCGGTGATCTCGGGGCCAATTAGATTGCGTTGACGAGCCCGGGCGAGCACCCGCTCTGGCGAGACCCCGGCACCGTCGTCCTGCACCGTCACGATGACCTGATTCCCGCTCTGCCGCGCCGCGAGCGTGACCACGCCCTGCCGCGGCTTCCCGCCGGCGATGCGCTCCTCCCCTTGCTCGATGCCATGCGCCACCGCGTTGCGGAGCAAATGCAGCAGCGGTCCATGGAGACGCTCCAGAATCGCGCGATCGAGCGTGCATTCAGTCCTTTCGAAACGCAGCACAGCGTCCTTTTTCTCACTCTGCACCGCATCGCGGAAGGTCCGCTCGAGCCGGTGGAACAAGCCGAAGATCGGCTGCGAGGTGAGCGTGGTGATATCCTCCTGCATCACCTTCGAGTGGATCCCGAAGCGCTTCTCGTCGGTGTGGAAAGAATCGATGAGCCGCTCGAGCTCGACGGTCACCTGGCCGAGATCGTCCGCCACTTCGGCGAGGGCGCGCGAGTGCATGTTCAGCTCGTCGTAGCGATCAAACTCCAGCTCCGAGAATTCATCGGCGGCAGTCGATCCGTTGAGATCGCCGCGCAAACCGGCGCCGCTGAAAGCCGGCGCGCTGCCGGTCGCGAAGCGCGGTCGGCTGCTGGAATACTCGAAGGTATCCTGAAAGCTTTCGACGAGCCGCAAGAGGCGCTGGCGATTGCCGCCGAGAAGCTGCCGCAGCTCGGTCGCACGCTCCAGCTTCGCCCCGAAGCGGTGCCGCTCAATGACGAGTTCGCCGACCTGGTTCAGGAGCTTGCGAACGCGCGCAGCGTCCACCCGGATGTAGTCGACCGCCACCGGTGCTGCGTCGAGATCGTCGCTTTCCGCCGGAGATGCCGTCGCACTCTCGTCCGGGCCGGTGATCAGCGCTTTGAGCTGCTCGACTTCGTGCTGCCACTCGTGAGCCCAGGCGGTGCGGAGGTCTCGATCGAGAGCGACGCCGAAGTGCGCGATCTGATCGACCGCGGAGAGAAGGAAGGTGACAATCTCCGGCACTGGCTGCACCTGACCGCTTTTCGACAGGCGGTCGAGCAACCCTTCCGCTGCATGACAATCCGCGCCGAAAGAGCGCAGCCCCACGCTATTTGCGGCACCTTTGAGAGTGTGGAAGGCGCGGAAGATCCCGAACACTCGCGGGGCCGGATCGTCGCCGCGTTCCCAAGCCAGAATCTCGGCCTCGCACTGCACCGCCTGCTCCCGGGCATCGAAGGCAAAGGCCTGAATCAGCTCGGCCTGCAACTCCGCCTCGCGCCGGGCGTCGGCGGAGGCATCCGCATCGGCCGCGCCTGTGAGCTGGCCGGCGCTGCGACTCCAATCCCCCCGCCATTCGGCTGCAGGGTTGCTCGCCAGATTCACGGAGAACTCGCGCAGCTTATCCACCGTTCCGAAAAGGAACTGGAAGCTCTCCGCGGAAGGCTGCGCATCCCGAATCAGAGGATCTTCGAGAAAGGCTTCGGCCGCGTGCAGGCTGGTCCCGAGCGGTTGCAGACCAATGCTGTTCGCCGCGCCTTTCAGCGTGTGATAGGCGCGGAAAGCGGCATTCCGCTGCGCTTCCGGCTCTTCGTGGCGCTCCCATGCGAGCAACGCCAGCTCCAGGGAGTTGATCTGCTCTTCCGCATCCGAAAGGAAGGCGTGGACAAACTCCGGATCGAGACCGCCACGAATCGCCGCCACTGTGGGCCGCGGAGGCGGAGTGGTTGCAGCAGCCGGAGAAAACGACAGAAGAGCTGCAATGCGCTTCGCCACCCTCTCGAGCCGCGCGACCCGTCTCGGAATTCGCGCGGCCGGCTTCTCTTCCGCCACGCGGGCGAGCGCCTCGCCAAGGCGCGCAACATCGCTCACTTCTGCGGCGCCGACCATTGCGGCGGAACCTTTCAGCGTGTGAAAAATTCTACGAACTGCACTCCACGGTTCATCGGTCGTGATGCCGGCGGCCAGTTGCTCCAGGACCGGCACGAGGTCCTGAAGGTAACCTCCAGCTTCCGTCTCGAAGATCAGCTGAAACTCCAGGTCCGCCGCAGACGAACTCTGTGACAAGTCGGCGGAGTCGTTTTCGGGCGGGGCGATGGCAATCTTCAACGCTGGCTTGACGAGGCTCCGGGCGAACCCAGGGGCGCGCGGCACGAGAAGCGGCCGGCTGCTTTCGGCGCGCCCAGCAAGATCCTGCTCCGGCATTTTATCCAGCTCAGGCGAAGTGTTGAGCTTCAGCGGCGGCGGCGACACCCGCCGGGCCGTCCCGGCGGCGCTGCTCGTCATCGCCATCACCTGCAGCGTTGGCGATGTGACTGGCGGCGCGGGAGGCTCCGTCAGATTAGGAAGCGCAGCAGGCTCGTCGCCCGCGAGCTTGAGCATCGGGGGCGCGATCCGCCGGGCACCACCAGCGAGGCCGAGCTGCGGCTGAAAGCGAGGCGGCGCTTCCGCAGCGGCTTCCGTGAACTCCTCTCGCGTGGGTAGGTAGCCATGGAACTTCCGGCCACTGGTGATGCGAATGCGCCGATAAATATCGTGCGCTTCCTCCAATTGCCCCGCGAGAGTCAACCGGGCCATCTGCTCTGTCGCGGGCGCGCTTTCGAGGATAAACAGCGCCATCTCTCGCGCCGAATCCGGCTCGGACCGATGCAGAGAGCCGAGCACCTCGTAGAGCACTTCGAAGTCTTCGCAGAGGTAGGACAGCCCCCACGCGCCGACCATCGCCGAGACGCCCTTGATCGCATGCGTGCAGACCGCCGCCGTCTGCACGTCGTCGAGCACGCCACCCGGCGCACAATAACGCGTGAGCCCCTGGCGCGTCGCTGCGGTGAAGTCAGCGAGGTCCTTCCGAAAGACCTCGTGGATGTCGTCCACTGAGAATGGTTTCATTGCGAGGAGGAGGCAGCCTCAGTGAAACTCAGGCGTTCAGCTTGAACTGATCGAGCTGTGCATCGAGCGACTTCGCCAGGCTCGAAAGAATCTCGCTTGTCGCTCGCGTGCCGCTGACCTGCCCGCGGGATTGCTCGGCAATCTCAGCGGCGCTCGTCACGGCACCTAGCATGACGCCGGTCTTCGTCGCCTGCTCGGTTGCGGAGGAGGAAATCTTCGTCACCGCGGATCGCGATTGACTCGAGACCTGCACGATGTTGTTCAGCGCGTCGCCGGCCTGCGCCACTTTCTGCGCGCCGCTTTCCACCTGCTGCGTTTGCGTCTCCGTCTGCGCGACGGCTTCCGAAGTCTCCTGCTGAATATCCGAGACGAGCTTTTCCACCTGTTGCGTCGCGAGCTTGGCGCGCTCGGCGAGCGCTCTCACCTGCTCAGCGACCGCGTTGAATCCGCGCCCCGCTTCACCTGCACGTCCGGCTTCGATCGAGGCGTTCAGGGCGAGCATATCCGTCTGCGCGGAGATCTCGTTGATCGTTTTCAGAATGCCGCCGATCTCCATCGAGCGCTCACCCAGCCGCTTGATCTTTTTGCCGTTGACCTGCACCGACTCGCGGATCTTCTCCATACCGACGATGACTTCGCGGACGATGCGGGCACCACGATCGGCGGCTTCCTCGGATTGCGCCGCCGCGTGGGCCGCTTCCTGACAGGCTTCGGCGACCCCGCGTGCATCGGCACTCAGTTCGCGAGCGCCGGATGAAGCGCCGAGGAGTTCCTCCGATTGCCGATCCGCACCGCTGCTCAGCTCCTCGGCCGAGCGGTTGATCTCGCTCGCAGCGGCGGCCACGCGTTCAGAGACGTCCTTCGCGTTCTTGATCAGATCGCCGACGTTTTCAAACATCAGGTTCAAGGCGTCAGCGACATTGCCAAGCGCGCCTTCCGTCACTGGGGCGCGGACGGAGAGATCGCCGTCCGAGGCATCGGCCACGACCATCAGGAGCTGCTGGATATTCGCCTGGAGGCGCTTGTTCTCTTCTTCGAGCTTCTGGCGGACCGAGGCGCGCTCGGCGACCATGCCATTGAAGGCGGTGGCGAGCTGACCGATTTCGTCACGTGAACGGATCGGAGCGCGCGCTGTTTCGTCGCCTTGCGCAACTCTCTCGACCGCCTCACGGAGACCATCCACTGGGTGGGAAAGGCGGCGGGCAAAGAGCACCGCAGCGAGCCCCAGCAAGGCGAGCAAGATCGCACCCGTGATACCTACCCGGATGGCCAACTGTCTCGCAGCTGCGAACGCCTCGCTCTGATCGATCTCCGCGATGACCGCCCAGCGGGCTCCTGCGCTCTCCAGCGGCGCATAAGATCCAAGCACTGGCTGCCCGCGATAATCGGGATAAATGGACTCACCTTTCTCGCCAGCGGCGACGGCCTCGGTCGCTTTCGTCTTCACCGAAAGAACGCCCGAGGTGCTCTCGACCCCAGTCACGCCGTCCGCGAGGATCGTCAGTCGCTTCTGATCCACCTTCAACTGCTCAGGAAAGCGAGATTCGGTGATCTGCTTGAAGCTATTCGCGCCATCGAGACCCACGAGATAACACTCACCAGATTTACCGAGACCGATCTGCTCCCACTTCCGGTTAAAGGTCATCACCTCGTTGATTACGTCGAGGGGCAGTTGGTAGATGAATACGCCGCGCGTCACATCCCCGTCCATCACGGGCGTGGAGATGAAGATCGCGGGCGCATTGTAAGAGATGGGATACTGCGCGAGATCCGTCGTGAAGATTTCACCCCGCTTCAGGCCAAGCGCACCTTTGAAGGCCTGGCCCAGCCCGGTATCCGACTGCGGGCCGGTCCGCAGATTGCCCTGGAAATCGAGCTCCTTAAAGTTCGAGTAGACGACGTTTCCATCGATGTCACAGATGAAAATATCGTAATACCGAAAACGCTCGCGGTGCGCAGTCATGATCCGGTGCGTGTACTCGTGCGTCTTCGCGAATGGGGTACCGGCGAACGCCTTGAGGAAATTTGGATCCGCATTTGTATAGCGGAGAATATCCGCAGTGCCGGTGAAGTCGGATTTTGCTCCGATCTTCGCCGGATTCTTCACTGTATAGACATACTGCAATAGATTCGCCTCTGGATCGGGATGCATGAACACCGTCTCGGAAGCACCAGGATCCTTGTCGCTAACCTTCTTCAGGTTGGTGATGAGCACCCGATCGTAGTAATCCTTCACATCGGCTCGGATGGTCTTCATGAAACTCTCGTCCACGGGAAAGCCGCCGGTCGCGAGATCCTGCCGGAGATCCGCTCGAGCCTGCTGCAGATCTACCACCGCAAGGCGGACGGTATCCGAGTCCGCCTGGCCCGCAAGGTCATGCCGGGCGGTTTGGAGATAAGATTCGATGGAGTTCTGGAGAACTTCACGCACCGATCGGAGCTGGTTATAGGCACCGGCCTGGAGCGATTCCTTCGCCGAATAGTAGGCGAAGAGCGCGGTCACGAGGACCGCAGTGAAGCCGACCGCGAGGAAGGCGAAGGTGATCGTGCGGCGGAGTGGCCGCGCGACTTTGAACGTTCCGGTGAGATTCTGCTGGGACGGGTTCATGGTAATCTTGGATCTGTGGGGGGTGGGGATGCAGTGGGGTTAGTTTGCGGGAATGGAAGCGAGCGGCTGACGGAGACGGCCCTCCAGGCTCGCGAAGAGCGACGTGAGACAGATGAGCGGCACCCGCGGCTTTAGCGTGGAGATGAAGCCATCGAAGCGCTGATCCTCCAGTTCGGGTGGAGAGAGTTCCTCCTCCTCCACCCGGGCGGTGCCGACGCGATCGACGAGGGCGGCAAAGACGCGCTGCTCGGCCTCCATGACGGCGAGCCATGGGCGGCGCTGGAGCGACGTCTCTGCCGTGCCCAGGCGCAGCCAGCGATCGAGCACGAGGATTGGCACCAGCTCACCCCGGAGGTTCATCACTCCTCGAATCTCTTCCGGAGCTAGGGGAAGCGGCGTCGAGGGCAGTGGCGCGAGGACTTCGCGGAGGTGGCGGAGCTCCACGGCGTAGGTCTGGCCGGCGAGCGTCAGCGTGCAGTAGTCGCGCATGCAGCAAGCGGGTTATGGGACGAAGCGGCGGATCATCTCGCCGAGGCTCTGGGGATCGAATGGCTTGACGATATAGCCACTCGCGCCCTGGCGCTCCGCCCAGAATTGATCGCTCTCTCCGCCTTTGCTCGTGACCATCACGATTGGGATGTGGTTTGTCGCAGGATCCTTCTTCAGCTTCCGGCAGGTATTGAAGCCATCGAGCGCCGGCATCACCACATCGAGGAGGATGAGATCCGGCTTCACCTTGCTTGCTGCCTG
>DASVRY010000651.1:0-3965 GCA_036388395.1 Chthoniobacteraceae bacterium | reverse complement strand
TGAGCCGGAGCAGCCGGGGCAAATCACCAGCGAACTCGTGGCCGCCGCGCTCACGCCGCGGACCCGGCTGGTCGCGCTGGCGAGTGCGCACTTCTTCACCGGCTTCCGGATCGACGTGGACGCCATCGGCGCGCTGCTGCACGAACGCGGCATCCTTTTCTCGCTGGACGCCATCCAGACGCTCGGCGCCTTTCCCACTCGCGTGACGCACGTCGATTTCCTCAGCGCGGATGCCCACAAATGGCTGCTCGGACCGCTTGCGATCGGGATCGTTTTTGTAAAGCGCGCGCACTTCGAGCTGCTGCGGCCCACTCTGCTCGGCGCCTGGAACGTCGTCTCGCCGAACTTCCAGACGCAGGATGAAATCACGTTTGTCCCCACTGCCCAACGCTACGAACCCGGCGTGCTGAACATCGCCGGGATCTACGGGATGGTCGCCGCGATTGACCTGATCAACCGCTCCGGGATCGAGACCGTGGCCGCGCGTTTGCTGGAGCTGAAAACGCATCTGCTGGAGCTCATCGAGCCGCTCGGCTTCGAAGTCCTCGGCGCACGCAGCGGTCCGCAAGCCACCAGCATCACGACCTTCCGTCATCCTCGCGCGAGCAGCACGGAACTCTTCGCCGCTCTGGAAAAAGCGGGCGTCATCGCGTCGCTGCGGCACGACCGCGAAGGACGCGACTACCTGCGCTTCAGCCCGCACTTTTACAACACGGAGGAGGAAATCGCCCGCGCGGTGGAAGCGTTGCGCGCGGTCCTCTGAGCCTCCGCAGTTTGCCGGAGTCCGCTTTTCCGAGATTTTCGGGAACTTGAATCACGCGCCGAATTGACGGAAGAGCGGTAATCCGTGACCAGTCAGGCTCATTCGGCATCAGCTGAGGAGCGCACCGAAAGTTTAGAAATTTTTGGCGGATTTCTCCCCATGACGGCGCATTGCCCATGAGACCGTTCGAGTCTGTCGCATCCGTGCGTGAGAACAGCGGCAGTCCCGAAGTCGAGTTGCCAGCTACCTCATCTATCATCAGCCGAAGCTTCAAATGATCCCCTTCATGAAAAAATCCCAATTAACCATCACTTTAGCCGCGTTGGCATTACCCTTGGTCGTCCTCAGCCCCTCCACCCAGGCTGCGACATTGACCTTTAGCGGAACGGCTCCCACGGTGGACGCGACGGACGCAGCAAACTTTATTGGCGCGACGTTTGATGCGGAAAACATTGGCGGTAATGGGGTCAATGCTGGAGGCCCTCCAAATAACGGCGCTGCGAATGATGAATCGACGTATGTGGCCTTTGATCGTCCCGCTCAGGGGCAGACCTTCACAACTGCTGGGAACATTTCCGGGTATCTCTTGAATTCGGTGACCCTCCGCCTCCCCGGCTATACGAACAACATCACCGGAGGCGTGGCGGCAAACAACACGTACTTCGATCTGAATAATGTGGCCGGCTCCTTCACGATCCGGGTGGGGACGATTACGGCGGGAGCGTTCACCCAGATTGCGACGGAGACGGCTGCTTCTGGTGGCCCGGGCAGCTCGGAGGGCAATAGCGCCAATGGTCCGGGCACTTGGCTGACCTACACCTTTGCGGCACCGATTACGCTGGCCGCTAATACCAATTACGCCTTCGACATTGCTACCACCGCAGGCGGTCAGTTCTTCGAAACCTTAGGCATCCGCAACGCCTCCGCCGCAGGCGGGGATGCATACTCTGGTGGCTCCGCCTTTAACAGCGGCGACAACGGAAGTGCGGGCACTATCGTAAACCCGCTCGCCGGTGATCGCGTGTTCCACGCGGACTTGCTCGCGGTGCCTGAGCCCACCAGCGTTTTGATGATGCTGAGTGGCCTCGGGGTCCTGCTCGGGTTCCAGCGGTCCCGGAACACTCGCCTGCACTCTTAAGCAGGCGGTGGGCTTCGGATGGGTAGCTGCTGAGCTTTATGGGATGAGTTTCCCAGGCTAACCCGCATTTCATTTCAGCATAGTTTTGCAGGCCACCTCGAGCATCGGGGGGGCCTGCTCGCTTTCCACTGGAGCCGCCGGTTCTTGGGTGTAGCGTGAAGCAGCTGTATGGATGACATCACGCAATGCCTGTCTGCGGCGCGCGAGGGCGGAGATTCGCATGATTTACTCCCGTTGGTGTACGGTGAGCTGCGTCGGCTGGCGACCTTGCGCATGGTGCGGGAATCGCAGGGGCAGACGTTGCAGGCGACTGCTCTCGTTCACGAAGCTTGGTTGCGGTTGGTCGGCAAAGGCGACCGCCGTTGGGAGAACCGGGCACATTTCTTTGGCGCAGCTTCGCAGGCGATGCGCCGAATTTTGATCGAGAATGCTCGGCGAAAGGCGTGCCTGAAGCGCGGCCGGGACGAGGAGCGGGTGGACGCGTCGTTCCTGGAGGCGACACCGGAACGAAGTCCGGATGAAAAGGTATTGATGATCGACGAGGCGCTCCAACGGTTGGAAACGATCGACCCGGAACGAGCTCAGGTGGTGATCCGGAAGTTCTTCGGCGGGCTCACCAACGCGGAGGTGGCGGCAAGTCTGGGGATCGGTGAGCGCAGCGTGGATCGCCATTGGGCCTGCGCGAAAGCGTGGATTTTTCGTTATTTATCCGGAGCAAGTTGACGCGGATGTTGCCGCTCGATTCCTTGGCTCAGCCAAATTCTCGGGGCGATCTGGCCGCCCGAGCCGAAGCGATCTTCTACGACGCGCTGCAAATCACTGAGGCGACGGAACAAGCCGCGTTCGTGCAGGCAACGTGCGACGGCGATGATGAACTGGCTGGTGAGGTGCACCGACTGCTCAAAGCCCATTGCGCCGCGAACACGCTGTTTTCCACCGCAAGCACAGCGCTCGACGAAGTTGACGATCCATCTGAAATCAGCGCGTCACCGCTTCCCGAAAATGATCCATTAATCAACACCTCCGTCGGTTTTTACCGCTTGGTAAAGCGGATCGGCGAAGGTGGCGGCGGGGTCGTGTATCTCGCGGAGCAGGAGGAACCGGTGCGACGGCGCGTGGCGCTGAAAATCATCAAGCTCGGGATGGATACCCAGGAGGTGATCGCTCGATTTGAAGCCGAACGGCAGGCGCTGGCGGTCATGGATCACCCGAACATTGCGCGGGTCCTCGAAGCGGGCGCCACAGCGACGGGGCGTCCCTATTTCGTCATGGAATATGTCCGCGGGGTAAAAATCACGGAGTATTGCCTCGAGCATCAGCTCGACCTCCGGCAGAGGCTGGGGCTGTTCCGGCAAGTCTGCCACGCGATCCAGCATTCGCATCAAAAGGGGATCATCCACCGGGACATCAAGCCCTCGAACATTTTGATTACCTTCGAGGACGAAGTCCCGATGCCAAAGGTGATCGACTTCGGGATTGCCAAGGCAACGGCCGGGCGGGTGCCCGGCCAGACGACGGTGACTGCTGGCGAGCAGATCATCGGCACTCCCGCTTACATGAGCCCCGAGCAGTTGGAGCGGAGTTCCATGGACATTGATACGCGGAGCGACATCTACAGCCTCGGAGTGGTCCTCGCCGAATTGCTGACCGGACGCACGCCTTTCGATACCCAGGAGTTGCTGAATGCAGGCATCGATGAAATGCGGCGCACGCTTCGGGAGCAGGAACCGCCGAAGCTTTCTTCCCTAGCCAAAACTCTCGCGGCTGCCGGTAGTCCGCAAGCGCTCACGATTCCCGCCTCGTCATTGCGCGGCGATCTGGATTGGATCGTCATGAAAGCGCTCGAGAAGGATCGTAATCGCCGGTATCAGACGGCCCGTGGTCTGGCGATGGATGTGGAACGTTATCTCGCAGAGGAACCGGTGCAGGCGCGGCCGCCAAGCAGGCTCTATCTCTTACATAAGCTCGTGCGCCGCAACAAGGCGACCTTCACCGGCATCGCGGTCGCGGTGATCGCGCTCGTCACCGGCACCACCGTTTCCACGACCTTGTATTTCAAAGCCC
>DASVRY010000650.1:0-3918 GCA_036388395.1 Chthoniobacteraceae bacterium | reverse complement strand
AGCGCCCGCGGGAGAATCTCTGCCACGATCCGCTCCGCCGCGGCCTTGCTGCGGCCATAGGCATTGAGCGGCCGCGGCGCATCGCTCTCGACATAGGCCGCGCCTTTAGCACCGTCGAAAACCAGGTCGCTCGAGAAGTTCAGCAGGGGTATTCCAGCCAAAGCGCACGCTCGAGCAAGCGTCCCTGGCCCCTCTGCGTTCTCCCGGAAGCAACGGGCGACGTCAGTCTCGGCATCATCGACACGCACGTAACCCGCTGCGTTGATCAGCGCCCACGGACGAAACGCCTGCAGAGCCGCGTCGACCGATTCGGGCTCCGCGATATCCATCTCTGCGCGACTGAGCAGGCGGTATGGCAAGCCTCGGAGGAAGCAAATCCTAGCGAAGGCCTGACCTAGCGTGCCGCTCGCGCCCGTAATCAAGAGCATCGGACACTCTGCCGATGTTCCGGCAGGCTGAAATGCTCTGCGCACCTCCCAGCGCGTCGCGGCCTCCTCGTGATTTTTAGGAAGCGCGCGCACGTTCCGCCGCCACCAGCCGGGGACATTCAGCAGCGGATTGGTGCACGTCCCCGTCGCCGCAACCTCCTGGAGTGCAGCCGCGAGCGCAGTCGGGCGTGGCTCCAGACCGCGCAGGTCGAATGCACCGCACTCGTAGCTGCCCGCGGAAACGGTAAGCAGCGAATCCCAGTCGTAGGCCCCGAATAGCGACCATGCGGTGACTGCGAGAACTTCACCGCCCTCATCGCGGACGCTGTGAGCTGCGGTCCAGATCTCGTGAAACCAACGCAGCTGCTCTTCACGGGTGCAGCCGATGTGTGCCTCAGTCACGGCCAGAGGAATCTTGAACCGGTCCCAAGCTTCCAGCAGCAGATCCGCGGGTTCACAGCAACCATCCGGGCGCATTCGCACGGCGTCGACATCGACATAGACGTCCCGTCCGTTCCCGCCGTGAAGATGAGCAGGATAAGCTTCGATGTTCTCATCGAGGTAGCGGCTACTCGTCACGTAATGGTTAATGCCGACAATCTGGGGAGGGCAGGGCTCTTCCAGGAAGCTGACAAGCTCCTCTTTAGTGATCCCATCGAAAAGCATGTGCTGCCAGAGTACGCTATCGGGCTTTAATACGCCGGTGAGGATATCCAGTGAAAGCCACCGGCGCTCGTTATCAAAGTCTGCTTGGTAGGCGATACCAGGCGTGCTGTAGGTTTTGCCAAGATCTTCCGTCTGGACCAGCTGCGCTGCTGGGTTGATCTCGCGAATGGCCCGCATCGCCAGTACAGTCCCACGCAGCTCCTGAATCAAGGTACGATAGAAGGTCCGCCCGTCCTTTCCGTGCGGGTACCAATGTCCATACAAGCCACTGAACCGCGCGGTGGTAAGCGGCTCATTTACCGGAGTATAGGCATCGACCCAAGGGTAGCGTTCCGCCACCGCTCGAGCGTACTGCGCGAGTAGTTCTGGAAAGGCGGGATCGACCAGGCTGGTATAGCGCGGCCCACTCCCGTGATGCAGAAGACCTACGATCGGCCGGATTCCAAGCTCCTGCAGGCGCTGCATCCAGCGGTCTGGCCATTCCCAAGCGATGCCGTCGATCGTGTCGGGAGCCAGGTCCTCCCAGAGCATAGGGAACCGAATCGTTTTGATGCCGAGGCTGGCGATGCGGTCGAGGTCCTCGAGCCGATCACGATGGCCGTTCCGGTCAAATTGCCGGTGAAAGGTGTCGCCCACGCGATTGATCGTGCATTCGACTCCGCCCCAGAGGGCGAGGGGATGAGAGGGACAAGGCATGACGCGTGTGCACTGGAGGCATCGTGATGCCAGGTTTACGTAGCCCTCAGTGCACTCCCCGATATTCCGCACCGACAATCCTCTAGCTGCGTAACCGCGCTACTTCTTCCCGATAAAGATGCGCCGGTAGAGGCGCGCAAAGAATATGCCGCTGAGCGCGCCGATGATGACGTCGCCTGGGTAGTGCGCGCCAAGATAGACCCGCGAGAAGCCGACGAGTGCCGCAATCGCGCGAAACAGCCGGCCGCGTTTTGGGTAATGTCGCGCAAGTAACTCAGCTCCCGCGAAAGCCGCTGCACTGTGTCCCGAGGGGAAGGAATAGCTGGCGGGCTTTTTCCCCACGATGATGGCGCGGATGATCGAAAGGAATGGTCGGCGGCGTCTGAAGAAGTGTTTGATCGGGAATTCGACAGTCGCAGTGGCGAGCCAGAGGATGGGCACTACACCTTTGATCGCTTTCCAGCCACGCTTCCGATCGCGCAGAAAGAGCAACGCGAGAAGCATCAGATAGCCGTCGCCGCGATGCATTACATTCGTGAAGGTCGTCATCACGCGGTCCGCGACCGCGGGATGGGGAAGACGATTGATGCGCAGGAAAAAAATAGCGTCGACTGCATCGAGTGGTCGTAGGCGACGCACCAGCGCTTTGCGGAGCAACCGTCGGCCTCGCTGAAGAGCCCGGCTGTCGTCGGCAGGAATGTGTTCGGCGGTCGTACCGGTGGTGTTGGCGACCGCTTGATCCAGTCGCTCCGCTTCTTTGTCCGTGGCGCGGGCAACCTCTACAGCGGCCGCGGCTACAGCTTTGGCCGCTGTGGTGTCACGCTGTTCTGCCGTGGCCCGCGCGAGCTCTGTAGCATTCTCGGGAACGGCAGGGGGCGTGTCGGCCGCGGCGATCTCCAATTCGCGGATCGTGCGATCGGCTTCAGCAGGCGTTCGGACGTCGGCAATGCCATGCTCCAGCGCTGCTTCCGCGGCGTCGGCGATCTTGCTGGAGTCGGGATCAGCGCGCATGGGCGGGGAACTTGTCGGTGTCGATTTGCTCGGCGGCTGGAAGCGCGACGGGTGGATCGGGATCGCGGCCTTGCAGGGGGCGATCGGGGGTGAAGACGCGGAGCGCCTTTGGGACAGTCGAAAGGGTCACCGGCAGCTTGCCGTAAGGTTGGCCATCCACGTGCACGGGCAGCGGGACAATCGACTCCAGGCGCACCTCCGCAGCGTGGTAGGTTTCGATCTTGGGCGAATAGCAATATTGCCCGCGGCTGATCGACCAGAAGTGACGCGCCAGCTCGAACTTACTGAAGTGCCGATAGACGCTCAAGGTCAGCCGCCCATCGCCAAGCCGCGCCGCAGGCGCGATCGTGAATCCGCCGCCGTAGTATGGACCATTTGCCACGACGACGAGGATGGCGTTTCGGCGGAGCGAGCGTTGTTGGCGAGCCCGTGGTGGGAGGCGGAACTTTGCGCCTGCAGGCATCGCTTCGCCGACCGTGCGATCGAAGGTCATCTGGATGGGCTGCACTCGATACAGCAGCGTCAGCCGTAGTGCGGAAAAGATGCGGCTCCAGCGACCGCCTTTAATCTCCTCGCCGATCGGGAAAAGCGTGGCGTCAAGACCCACGCCCGCTGCTTCGAAGAAGCACGTCTCACCGTTCGCGAGCCCGATGTCAATTTCACGCGTGTGGCCACGCGCCACGACCTTGCAGGCCACGTCAAGATCCGCCGTGAGGCCGAGACTACGCGCAATATTGTTGAAGGTGCCGATCGGCAGAACGCCGAGCGTTGCACGCGTTTTCACCAACTCCCTGGCAACCTGGCTTACAGTGCCATCTCCACCGCCCACAAGCACGACCTCCGCGCCCGCGGCCACTGCTTCGCGGGCAATCGTTCCAGCAGAGCGCTCGGGAGTCGTGTAGATCACCTCGAGCTGCGGATGCGCCTCAGCGAGAGCTCGCTTAATCTGCGGCACCTTGTCTGCGTTCGGCTCATCGTCACCGGAGACGGGGTTGATGATTAAGAACGCGTGCATGTGGAGATCAGCAGGTAGCGGGAGGATTCGTGTGCCGAGCTCCTGACGGGCTTGTGTTAACGGACCCGCCCCTGTTTGAGGTTGCTGGTTGGGCACACCCAG
>DASVRY010000649.1:0-2112 GCA_036388395.1 Chthoniobacteraceae bacterium | reverse complement strand
AGTGCCGAGTCAGGGTCCGAGTAGCGAATCCGCTCGAAGCCAACAAAGCGAAACAACGGTCCATGAAACATTCAGTTGCTGCACCTCCTCCTTTGCCGCGTCGATTGCAACCGCGGTTTGGTGGGGCTCTGAAGTGGGCTGTCCTGCTGTTCGGATCGTTCGGGATGCTAGTGGCTGGGCTGCTCTTTCTCGCGCTCGCAGGAGCGGAACTCGGTATGAGCGGGCTCATTGTGGCCGTGATCGCTTCGATGCTGCCGGTGCCAATCTACGTCGCGCTCGTGCTGTGGATCGACCGTATCGAAGCAGAGCCGCCGCTGCTTCTGGGTGCGGGCTTCCTCTGGGGAGCCAGCATTTCAGTGCTCGTTTCTTACATCTTCAACTCACTCTTTGGCGTTGTCGTTGGCGGAGTGATGGGGAGCGAAGCCGCTGCCTCAGTTGCGGGCGCGGTGATCGCCGCGCCGATCTCGGAGGAAATCTCGAAAGGTCTCTTCCTGTTCCTTCTCTTCTTCTTCATGCGGAAGGAGTTCGACGGCGTCATCGACGGCATCGTGTATGCATCGATGTCGGGCCTCGGCTTCGCGATGGCGGAGAACTTCCTCTATCTCGGCAGGGAATACAGTGAGGGTGGGGTCGTCGGCCTTGTGGGAATCTTCGGACTCCGCAATGTGATCTCCCCCTTTGCGCATCCCCTCTTCACCGCGCTTACCGGGATCGGTCTTGGATACGCGTGCACTGCCAGGAGCAGAGCAATGAAGATCATCGCGCCGACTGCGGGTCTGCTCGGCGCGATTGGGCTACACGCGCTTTGGAACCTGCTCGCGAGCCTCGGCCTGTTCTGGCTCGGCTACGCACTTGTGTTCGTCCCAGCTTTTATCCTTCTCCTCGCCATCATCATCTACTCCCTCTACCGCGAACAATTGATCCTCAGGCGCCATCTTCAGCCTCATCTACAAAGCGGCGCTATTACTCCGCAGGAGTTTGAGATCGTTACCCGGGTGATTCGGCGGTTCACCACAGGGCTCAAAGTGCTAGCCAACGGTGGCATCAGCAATTGGTTTGCGAGCCGGCGGTTTAACCAGGCTGCTAGTGAACTGGCCTTCGAGCATCATCGCGCCGAACACGGGAATGGAAGCGACATACCCTGGGGGCTCGAGCGTGAAGCCGTCTACCTGACGCGGTTGGGAGAACTTCGTCAGCGCTTTACCTGGCCCGCTCAACTCCCGCGTGCGGGCGGCAAAGCCGCGGGATTCCTGGTTGCGGGCTGTGCCGGCGCGGCCATCTTAACTGTCGTTTTGGTAGTGGGGCTGGTCGCGGGCGGGATGTACCTACATGCCCAGTCTGAAGCTCCGCGGACTGCTCGCTCGTCCGACGCTGGAGCTGCTCCGGCTGGATTTCCAGCGACCGAGGAGCTGTCAGGGGCTGATCGGATCGCGCTGGTCGGGACGACTATGAGGACGTTCCAGGATTCAATCGATGCAGGCAGCTTCGCCCGGATCTACGAGCCGTATGTCTCAAACCTGTGGAAGGCGCAGATGACTGCCGCGGAGCTCGACGAAGCGCTGAATATTTTCCTTACGGCGAAGCCAGATTTGGCCCCCGAAGTGTTCCTCTCGTCACCCAGCTTTACCAAAGAGGAAGCAGACGGGAGGCGTGCGCTCCTGCAAGGATACTATACTGTTCCGAGCGCCGACGGCGGCTCCCGCGTGATCTGGGAGTTCGACTACGTGTTTGAGGAGAATCGAGGTTGGGGGCTGACGCGCATTCTTGTGAACACCGAGCCGCTCTCCTGATGCGCCGCAGAGCGGTTAGGCGATGAGGATGGTCGGCGGCAACGGGTAGCGGCCGCTCGAGCTGCCATAGACGGTGAGCCCGCCGGGATAGAGCGCGTCCGGCGGCACTCCGCATCGAAGACGAACGACACCCTCTCGCGCGTCTGCGAGGACCCTCTGGAGCAACTCGCCCTCGACGGTCGCATGAAGCAGATACCCGTAGGCGCCTTTCCCGCCACGCAGATACGAGAGCGCGCCCCGCGTATCGAACGGATGATTCGGCAGGGTGCTGTTGTGAACATCAACGTCATTCAGCGAGACTCGCACCGTCGTCGGCGAGACG
>DASVRY010000648.1:0-4107 GCA_036388395.1 Chthoniobacteraceae bacterium | reverse complement strand
CTGCTGCTGCGGCGGAAACATGATCATGGAAGCCGTGGCGGTGAACGTGAACGTCTTCACCTACGCTCTGCTTTACTAGCTACGGAGGATGACTAACCGCGAAGACGCGAAGAGCGCAAAGTGGGAGGGGAGAAGGCGGGCTGCTAGTATTTTCTCGCGCCGGGGGAGCTTTGGATTCTGGGTTGAGCGCAGCCGATGAAACGTCCCTTGATCGTCGTTGGGGCGCTGCTGCTCCTCGTCGTTGCAGTGGCGTTTTTCATGCGTAGCGAGGTGCGATCGCCGAAAGCCAGCACGGTGACGTTTGCCTTCACTTGCGATGTGCGTGGGCGGCTGGTCCCGTGTGGGTGCTTCAGCGGACAGATGGGCGGGCTCACCCGTGTGGCGACGCTCTTCAGTAAGCGCGCTCTGCCCGGTGCGATCGGGCTGGATATTGGCGATGCGATCGAGGGGTCGGAGGATTTCCACCGGATCGAGTATCGCTACATTCTGCAGGCTTTTGCTGCGATGGGCTACGAGGCGGCGAATCTCGGGCACCGCGAGGCAGCTCTTTCTGCCGTGGAATTGCGCGAGCTGAAGTCGACCGCGGCGGTGCCGATGATCAGCGCCAATCTCCTCGACTCGGCGACCGGCGAGCCACTGTTCGAAACGCATCGCGTCATCGAACGCGAAGGACATCGGATTGCGCTTATCGGAGTGATGGATCCGCGCATTTCTACAGAAGCTCTGGGAGAAGGTCTGCGCGTGGAGCGGATCGAAACCGTGCTTGGCCGACTCCTGCCGGTGATCAAGAAAGAGGCGGACTTCGTGGTGCTGCTGGCCTTTGCCGACGAGCAAACGCTGCTCAGCCTGGCGCGGGAGTTTTACGAGCTGAACGTCATCCTCGGCGGCAAAGTCACGCAGCCTTCACAACAGCTCGTGAAGGAGAACCGCAGCCTCATCCTTTCCGTGACGAACGAGTCTCGCTCCGCCGGGCTCCTCCAGGTGAAGCTCGCACCTGAACGCAGGATGACGCCGATGACAGGTGAGGTGGAGCTGGTCCATGATCGCATTCCGGAAGACGCGAAAATCCGCGCGCTCGCCGTCGCTTATCGCGACGAGATCCGGCGGGCGAAGCTGGACATCGACCAAGCCGAGAATCTGCAGGCGGACATGGTTCCCGGAGTGAAGAATGTCTCCACCTTCGCTGGGACAGAGAGCTGCGTGACCTGCCATCCTTCCGCCGGTCAGGCTTGGCGGAAGTCTGGTCACGCGCATGCGTTTCACACGCTCGTCGCGCAGAAGGCTGACGCGGATCCAAATTGCATCGGCTGCCACACGGTCGGCTTCGGCAAGCCGAGTGGATACCGGCGGGAGCTGGGCGACTCCAAGCTAACGGATGTGGGCTGCGAGAGTTGCCACGGTCCGGGAAGCCAGCACGTCGAGCAGCGGACCGCAGGACTGGAGCCGACGGTGAAGTTTCGGTCGCTCGGTGCGGGCGACTGCCAAACCTGCCACTTCGGAGAGTTCAGCCGGCCATTCGACTGGGACACCTTCTGGCCACAAGTGCGGCACGGCAAAGAGCAGGCGAGCGCCCGTTAAAGGAGGATCAGTTGGCCACAGATTCTCACAGATGAAACACAGATAAACGCAGGCGGGAGTGGCTTCCTCGGCTGCCTACCACCGTGTTTCATTCGTCTCAATCTTTGGCTAAATACTTCTTCATTCTGGCTACGGCCTGAGCTTCGCGATCTGGAGGAGGATGCGTTCGAGGCGGGCGTAGTAATCGTCCTCTCTCAGCTTGCTCTTTTGCTCCTTCACCGTTTCGAGTTCCAGCTCCAGCGCATCGCGTCGGGCACGCAGCTCTGCGGGCCACTCGCGCTCGGCGGCACTCGGGATCAGATGGAGCTGATGGGCTCGCTTGCCATCCAACTCGGAGGCATCGGTGGGCTTCTGAATTGCCCGCGTGCCGGAGAAGAAATTGCGCGGCGTGCCGAAGCCGTCGCCGTTGTCATCGAGCAGCGGGTGCTCTGTCGGAATGCGATCCTCGTCTTCGTAAAACTCCGTGAGCCGCTGGCCGCCGGAGAGCCACGCCTCGAGCAGTGACGTCTGGCCGTCTTGATCCAGATCTGCGGCGGGATCGTTGATCGCGGCGGAAAAGAAGCCGCTGAAGTGCGCGTAGTTCTCCTCCGCGCCGCTGCGCGTAGCGGTGATTATCACGCGGTTTGCCGCGGAGAGCGGCTTGAGGAAGGCGCCACTCGACGAGAAGCCGCAGACCACGACCACCGGGCGTTGAAAGGGCGCGAGCAGCTTCGCCAGTTCGCCGGCGCTGAGGTCGTCTCCCGCCACATTAAAGTTTGCCGTCGTTCCATCGAAGGTTCCGTGCCCGAGCAAGACGAGCCATAGCACCTCCGGACTCTCCTTCGCTTGGGAGGAGAGGGTTTCGCGCAAGTGCTCCAATGCCTTCACATCTTCAGAGCCGCCAAGCAGCGTCGTCGTCGCGCCACCTGCGTCACCGGCTTTCTTCCACTCCGCTGCCCAATCCGCAAAGGGCTTCTCGTATTCTGTTTCGCCCGGAGCTCCGGTGACGACGATCAAGGCCGGCGCTGCCGCAGCGGTGGCGAACGCGTTGAGGAGGAGTGCTGCGGCAAGTGCGGAGCAGAGCTGTCGAATCATGGGAGTCCTTTCCAGCGGCGCAGGCCCCACTCGGTGATGAGGCAGCCAAGTGCGAAGAAAAACATCCAGGGCGTGTGCCACAGCGGGCGCGTCAATGTCTCGGTGATTGGCGCTGCTTTACCCGGCAGCCGCTGGACGAGATCGCCGAGTTTGTCCGGGGCGATGACTTCGCCGCCAGTCCCGCGCGCGAGGTTTTCCATGAGGGCGCGATTTGGGATCAAGGTGCGGAATTCCGCTGCCGCAAGATCGGTCGCCCAGCCAGTGCGGGCGCTGCCGACAACAGCGCCGTTTTCGTCCTTCACCTCCGCCGTCACGCGATAGCCACCGCTGTTTCGCGGCACATAGCTCGTCTCGAAAACGCCCGGTTCTCTGGCTGATGCTTCCGCCTCGAGCATGATCGGCTCGGCTGCTCCAGGGGCTTGGACAGTCAGAACGACGGAGGCGTTTTCCATTGGTCGATACTTCGTGTCGCGGGCGCGCACCTTCAGCCGCATGAGCGTGCCGCCAGCTTCCGGTTCCGCCTGCAGTTCGAGGCGCTCCGGCACATCGGCGACGAGCCACCGGACAAGCTGTCGCCACGCTTTCCCGAGATCGGCCTGTCGTGCTTCGTGTCCGAGCCCACTCTGCCAGAGATCGCCGATGAGCAATGCTGCGGTGCGACCGCGTCCGAACCGTTGCGTCACGAGCGCGGGGTAATCGTTGCGACCGTCGTTCACTGTCGCCACGACGATCGCGGCCGGCTTCACGCCGCCGGTGTGATTCAGCACTTCGAAGGGCGGCAGGTCTCCGAGCCGCGCCTGCTCTTCCGGTTCGTTCCGGCGGAGCCGCGCCCATGGTTGCAGCCAACCCTCGCGCGTGAGCGAAAGCCGCAGCGGGTGCCCGTCGCCAGGCGTGGTGCTCTTATCAAGATAGACCGGGAGCATCTCGCCGATTGGGGTGCGCGCGTATTTGCCTTCCGCGAGCGAATCCGCGCCGCCGAGCATGAGCACGCTGCCGCCGCGCTCGCTGACGAACCGCTGCAGCAACGTCATCTGATCCGCGGTGAAAAACTCCGCCTCCAGGTCGTCGATGATCACCGCGCGATAGCGAAAGAGCTCCTCGGCCGTTTTGGGGAAGCCGCCGATGAGTTCGTTCGTCTCCTCCGTCTCGAGCCGCACGAGCACAGGCTGATCGTAGCGCTCCACTTCTTCCGGAGATTGATTGTCGAAGCCACGAAAGAGCGGGTTGCTGGACTCGCCGGTGCGCCCGCGAAACTCGAATTTCCCCTCACGCCGCGCGATGCGGATAAGCCCCACGAGCTGCGTTTCGTTGTCCTCCTGCACAGCGCGGCGGAGGAACTTGTATTCCCAATTTGGCCGGCCCGCGAGGTAGAGCACGCGGTGCGGGCCAGTGCCGCGATCGATGACGATGACAGAGCGGTTGTTCACAGTCGTTGCTTCCGCCACGCCCTCCGGC
>DASVRY010000647.1:0-2185 GCA_036388395.1 Chthoniobacteraceae bacterium | reverse complement strand
TTGAAGCATCGCAAGACGGTGCTTTCTGTCGCGGCTGTAATGCTCGTTGCCGCACTGGCGCTGACGCAGCGGATGGGGCGGGAATTCATGCCTCCGCTGAATGAAGGCAGCCTGCTTTTCATGCCGGTGCTGCTGCCGAATACCAGCCTCACCGAGGTGAAGCGGATCATGGCCTGGCAGGATAAGGTGATGGCCGAAACGCCGGAGGTGATCACCGCTGCCGGGAAGCTGGGGCGGGCGGAATCCGCGACCGATCCCGCGCCCGTGGAGATGATCGAAACGACGATCATGCTCAAGCCGGAGAGCGAGTGGCGCAAAGGCCTCACACGCGACGATCTGGTGCATGAACTCACGGCAAAGCTCACCCAGGTGCCCGGCTACGTGCCGGGATTTCTCCAGCCTATCGAAAACCGGATCCTCATGCTCAGCACCGGCATCCGGGCGCAGGTTGGGATCAAGATTCTCGGCGACGATCTCGATGCGCTGCAGAAGAAAGCGTTCGAGGTGGAGCGAGTGGTCCGCGAGGTCCCAGGCGCGATCGGCGTGGCGCCCTCGCGCGTGCAGGGGAAGCCGTATCTCGAGGTGGAAGTGAACCGCGAGGCCATGGCGCGCTATGGTTTGCGTGCGCAGCAACTGCTTGATGTCGTCGAGGCGGGAATCGGTGGGAAGAACGTCACGACGACAATCGAAGGGCGTCAGCGCTTCCCGATCCAGGTGCGGCTGGAGCGCGAGGAACGTGACGATCTCGAGCGCCTCGGCGATTTGCTTGTCGCCACGCCATCCGGGAAGCACATCCCGCTTGGCCAGCTTGCTTCGATCCGCCGTGCAGTCGGTCCGAGTGAGATCGCCAGCGAGAATGGGCGACTGCGCGTTTTCGTGCAGACGAATGTGCAGGGGCGCGATCTGGGCGGATTCGTCGAGGAGGTGCGACGGAGAATCACGGATCAGGTGAAGCTCCCTGGCGGGATGACGATCGAGTGGAGTGGCCAATACGAGAACCAGATCCGAGCCAAGCGCACCTTGCAGTTCATCGTGCCGGCGGTGCTCGCGATCATCTTTGTGCTGCTCTACATCGTCTACCGCGATGCAGTGGAAGCGGCGCACGTGATTCTCGCCGTGCCGTTTGCGCTCACCGGCGGGGTGTTTCTGCAGTATCTGCTCGGCTACAATTTCAGCGTCGCGGTGTGGGTTGGCTACATTGCGCTCTTCGGCACCGCAATTCAGACCGGGGTGGTGATGGTCGTCTATCTCGAGCAGGCGGTGGAGAAAAAGCGGCACGAACTCGGTGCGGCGTTTCGCCATGCCGATCTAATCCAGGCAATCAAAGACGGCGCACGCCTGCGCTTGCGTCCCAAGGTCATGACCGTGGGCACCATCATCGCCAGCCTCTTACCGATCATGTGGAGCACCCGCACCGGCGCCGAGGTAATGAAGCCCCTCGCGACTCCGGTCATTGGCGGAATGATTAGCAGCCTGTTGCATATCTTGATCGTCACGCCGGTGATTTTCGCCTGGCTTCGTGAACGCCGGTTGCACAAAGAGCTACACGCGGCCGAGCTGATTTCCACGGAGCAGAACCGCCGCTGAGAAGTCGGCGAGATTGGCGTGCTTTGCGCATGCTGACGAATATTGCTCCACTCTTGGGGAGAGATCTTGGGAGGAGGGACGACAGTGCGTCGCGGCGTTGGCTGGAGATTTTTGCAAATCGCGCAACCGAGCTGAGCAGGGTGCGCGGATATCGCCATCGGATTGGCACAAGGTGCTCACTGACCGGCTGATGTGAACCGCTGACGGCGGCCGTCCGAAGCTATTTTCCAGTGTGGTTAGCTATTTTTCAGCAGCCCGGCACCGCCTTTGCTAAGAAGCCTGCATCGCTCGATTCTCGAGCGGTTCTTCGTGGCCACTATCGGCGGCGAAGCGATCAATCAGGGCAAAATCCACATATATATACAGGGCAATAATGATCAGAAAACCACTCACCTCCGCGCGACATAGCTTCGCGCGAAAGCTAACCAGCCTCTTCACAGCCGTCGCACTCGGTGCTGGGATGTTCACCCCCCATCTTGGCTACGGCCATGGGGATACGCCAGGCGACGAGCACGATCCTGAGGAAGGCGAGATTCCATCAGGCAACAGCGGACTCCTCTTTGACGACGCGACGAATCCCGTCCTGCACGGACAGGTT
>DASVRY010000646.1:0-2533 GCA_036388395.1 Chthoniobacteraceae bacterium | reverse complement strand
CACGGATGAAGAATCCGCTGCAGATTCCTCCATCTGTGTTTCATCTGTGCCCATCTGTGGCTAAAGACTCCCGGTTCCTGTATGCCCCACGATCCCATCCCTATCGCGCTTGCTGAAGACATCGGTCCCGGTGATCTCACCTCGCAATACTTCGTCTCTGATCGTCAGGGGCGGGGCCGTATCTTCGCCAAAGAACCGGCTGTGGCCGCGGGAGTGGAAACTGCAGCGGAGGTCTTTCGCCGCGTGGATCCGCAGCTCGAGGTTCGGATCGTCGAGGCGGATGGCGCGACTCTCCAGGCCGGTGCGACGGTGCTAGAGATCGACGGCAGTGTCCGCTCGATCCTCACCGCGGAACGGGTCGCGTTGAATTTCCTCCAACGCCTCTCCGGGGTGGCAACGCTCACGCGCCAGTTTGTGGAGGCGGTAGGTCCACACCGCGCCCGCATCCTCGACACCCGCAAAACCACGCCTGGGTTGCGTGCTTTGGAGAAGGCCGCGGTGCTGGCTGGTGGAGGCACGAATCACCGCTTCGGGCTCTACGATATGGTGATGGTGAAGGATAATCACCTCGCTGCGGAAGAGGGCACCGATGCGCTGCAGGTGGCGATCCGCACTTTCCGCGCAGCGCAGCCGGGCGTTCGCGTGGAGCTGGAAGCCGACACCTTGGATCAGGTGCGAAGCTTTCTCACACTGGACGGTGTGGACGTGATCCTGCTCGATAACATGACGCCTGCGATGCTCACCGAGGCGGTGCAGATGGGCCGAGGAGAAGTGCAGTTTGAGGCGAGCGGCGGGGTGACGCTCGAGACGGTGCCGGTCATCGCCGCCACCGGGGTGGACTTCATCTCGGTCGGGGCGCTCACGCATTCCGCACGAGCGATCGATTTTTCGCTGGAACTGCTCGGGTGAACCCGCTCGACGTCGAGCTGCTTCGCATCTTTCGAGGCGCGGCAATGCACCAACAGTGGAGCCACTTGAGCGAGAAGCTCGCGGCTCCGGTCGAGCTGCTCACGGAGCGCGTGCAGGAACTTCGAGGCGCCGGCTTTTCGATCGAGGAGCATCCGACGCTCGGGCTGCGGTTGGTCGACTCACCGGACCGCCTGATCGCGGACGACCTTCTAGCGCGGCTCGGTCCATGTGAGACGCTCCGCGAGATCGTCGTCTACGCGCAGACTGATTCGACGAACAACCGCGCGGCCGATGCAGGCCGCAATGGCGCCGCCTCCGGGCTCGTGATCTTCGCCGAAGAGCAAACTGCCGGACGCGGGCGCTTCGGACGCGCCTGGGCTTCGGCTTCGCACCTCGGGCTATGGTTCTCGGTGCTTCTGCGTCCGCCAATGCCAATGGCCAGGTGGCCGCGACTGACCACCTGGACCGCAGTCCAGCTCGCGCGGGTGATCGATGCGCAGACGGGCGGCAAAACTCAGATCAAGTGGCCAAACGACATTTACCTGAACGGGAGAAAGGCGGGCGGCATTCTCATCGAAACCGGCGTCGATGCGGCGCAGGCGCCGTTTGCGGTCATCGGGATCGGCCTCAATGTGAATCAAACACCGGATGATCTGCCGGAGGAGCTTCGCGGGCGGGCGACCTCAATCCGGGAAGCTGCCGGGCGTCGGATCGACCGTCCCGAATTCGCCGCTGCAGTGCTACAGCAGCTCGATACTGGGCTGCCCGGATTGATCAGCGACTTTGCCGCAATCATCGAGGAAGCGACGCAACGAAGCACCTTGATTGGCCAATGGGTGGAGATCAACACGGGTGCATCGGTGATCCAAGGAACAGCAACCGGGCTCGATCCGGAGGGTCAGCTGCTCTTGCGGACCGGCGATGGTGCGCTGCAGTCCGTAAGCGCCGGGGAGGCGACATTGCAGGCGAGGCAGTAACACTCTCCCACTTCATCTTCGGGAAAGATGAATATGAGGACGATGACGCAGAGGGAGGGGGCGAGGGTCGGCAACGGATGAGGTGAGATTTAGCGCCGCGGCGGTATGTCGCCTGCTCTCTCACCTTTGCCCCATGCAGATCGAACACACGGAATTCCAGGATCAGCTCGTTCGCGGGTTGGCGCACCGGATGAACAACATCCTCACGTTGTTCCATGGGTATGTCGGCCTGCTGATCGACAACAAGAACCTGGATCGCGCGACGCTCGAGGGCCTGGCAAAAATCCAAAACGGCGCCAAAGCAGCCACCGAGCTGATGGACCGGACGCATTCCCTCGTGCGCCCTTCCACCCTCGTCTGGCGTGAGATCGACCTCGCGCTGCTTGTGCCGATGCTCAAGCCGGGTCTGGAGGCCTTTCGCGGCAAAAATGCCACCCTCGAGATCCAGTTCGCTGATGGTTTGCCGCACGTCTGGGCCGATATGGGGCGGCTGAAAACCGCGATCATCGAGGTGGTGCGGAATGCCTGCGAAGCGGCTGGACCGAATGGGAATGTCCGGATTGAGATTTGTGCCGACGAGCCCGCCGCAGCGCCGAGCGCCGCTGCTCAGCCGCTGAATTGGGTGTGCCTCAAAGTCATCGATGATG
>DASVRY010000645.1:0-3239 GCA_036388395.1 Chthoniobacteraceae bacterium | reverse complement strand
CGCCTTGGCGAGCGTGAGCGCTTCCGCGACTGAAGCGATGTTGCTCGCGACGATGATTTGATTAGCCAGCTTCGCCACCTGGCCGCTGCCGCTCTTGCCCAGATGCCGGATAACTTTCCCCAGCCTCTCCAGTAACGGCAGTGCCCGCGCAAATGCCTCTGCAGTCCCGCCGCACATGGTCGTGAGCGTCGCGGCGCGTGCGCCAACCTGACCTCCCGACACCGGTGCATCGAGCCAATCGGCGCCGCGCGCCTGCGCCTGCTCCTGCCATTCACGCGTCGCATCGACCTGATTACTCCCCATGTCGATGATCAACGCACCCGGCCGCAGCGTGCTCCAAAGGCCGTTGGGGCCGTCGAGCACCTGCTGTGTGCTCGCGGTGTTCGTCACCATCAGGAAAATCACCCCGTCGTCAACGGCTGCTGCGACCTCCGCGGGCGACCGCACCGCGGTCATTCCGAGGGCGGTAAACTCCTCCATCCTCGGCGTGCTCCGATTGTGGACGACGAGCGGATAGCCCGCTGAATGGAGATGCCGGCACATCGGGGCGCCCATATTTCCCAGCCCGATGAATCCGATGCGGGGGACGTTGGAGGGAGCCATCGCCGGGAGTCTGCGGCAAAAGCGGTCAGCGCGTCAAACCCGTCGAAAACCAGCATGCTTTCGCGAGCCACTTAAGCACCGTCTCGGCAATAACTACGGTCACTCACTTCGAAAGGAACCCGTCCTTGCTTTCGCCTCGTATCTAACATCGCGCCGCCTTCGTGGTTGCCTTACATTACCGCCGCCCATGTTTCGCCCCATTCTTGCCCTTCTCTCGCTTCTCCTCGCTTCCGAAGTCGGCGCACAAACCGTGGTCGTACAGCCTTACGTGCAGCCGGGCGACGGCAGCACGCTTGGGGAGTCCGATGTGAAGGTGATCGCCTGGGTCACCGACCAGACACCGGGCGAGTTCATCGTGGAGTTCCGCACCGGCGACGGCTTATGGCGTCAGGCACAACCAGAGCGCGTGAAGCTGGATTTCGCCGCACCCGTAAAGCAGCGCCCTCCCGCTGACGTTCCCACGACGCTCGATGAACTTCGGCGATGGTTCGATAGCGGCAGCGCCCCAGCTACGCCGGTCGAGCCGGAACAGCATTACTATAAATACGCGGCCACACTCACGGACCTGCCATTCGATAGCACGATCAGCTACCGCGTGAAACTCGGCGGCTCGCTCGTACGGGAGGGCTCCTTCCGGACGCGCGCCAGTAGGCAGCAGACGATTCGCTTCGTTGCAGTCGGGGACCTTGCTCAAGGCACGGAGCAGCAAAACCGCGTGGCCTTCCAAATGTGGAAAGCCCAACCCGACTTCCTTGTCGCACTCGGCGATATCGTCTACTCGAGCGGTCGGGTCAGCGAGTATGCGCGGTACTTTTGGAAGACGTATAACAATGTCGCTGTTCCTTCCCCGAAAACGGGAGCGCCGCTCATGCAGACGATGCCAATCTATCCGGTCCTCGGCAACCACGATGTCGACGCTCGAATTGATGAGAAGCCCGACGCACTGGGCGTGTTCTACTTCTTCCACGGGCCGCTCAATGGCCCCGGCTTAGGTTCGTGGAATGTGCCGCTCGGAAAGAATGGCGAAGCCGCCGCCGCATTTCGCAAGAATGTCGGGACCAGCTATCCGGGACTGGGTGTCTATTCCTTCGATTCCGGCGCCGCACATTTCCTCGTGCTCGATTCGAACGCCCCGGGGAGCAGCATGAGCGCCCGACTCCTCGCATGGATTCAGAAAGACCTCAGCAGCACTACGCAGCCTTGGAAATTCGTTTGCTTTCACGCGCCGTCGTTTCACACCTCACCGCACCATTACGAGCAGCAGAAAATGCGGCTGCTCGAGCCGATCTTCGCCGCGAACGGCGTCGACGTTGTTTTCAGCGGGCATGTGCATAACTACCAACGGACGAAGCCCCTGCGCTTCACTCCGATGCCACCAGTTCGGGACAAACGCGGGCGCGTGAATGGCAATTTTGAGCTCGACGCAACCTTCGATGGTGTGACGGACACAACACCGGAAGGCGTGATCCACATCGTCAGCGGCGGAGGCGGGGCGGCTCTGTATAACAGCAAAGATTTCGCGGCGACGGTAGCGCAGCTCGAGCGCGAGAACGTCGGCAACTGGGTGCCATTCACCGCGAAGTTCATAGCGGATCGCCACTCCTTCTCGCTCGTCGAGCTGAGCCCGGAGCGCTTCACCCTGCGACAGATCAGCCTCGATGGCGATGAAGTGGATCGTTTCACCATCACAAAGCCTGCCCGGTAAAAGGAACCACGCGCGCTCCCGTGTCGTCTGCCCGGCGAGCTCGCTGCTAAGCGCAGCAAGCCGGGTTCGGCTTGCGCGCGGCCCATGTTGTCGGATGATCTGCGGGGCTCATTGGCAGCCTTGCTCTGCGCTACCCGCCTTCCCGTTATGAACTCCCGCCTCCTTTCCGTGCTGTCGCTGATTGTCGCTTTCTCACCGTGGGCGAGCGCCCAGAGTCCATCCTCGGCACAGCCGGTCTTGCCGCCGCGGCCAGGTCAGGCGGGGTTGCTTCCCGCCGCGCTCAAGCCGGCTGCCCTTTCGCCGGAGGAGGCGGAAAAGCTGGCCAAGCGGATGGCGCATCGGAAAGAGATCGACGCGTTCTTCGCCGGACCGATCGTCCGGTTGGAAATGGACCTGGAGCCTGAAGCTTGGGAAGCGCTCAAGAAGCAGGACCGAGAGTATGTCCTGGCGACGATGACTGAGGTGGCGCCAGACGGCAAAAAGACGGTGTACAAGGACGTCTCGGTTAAGTTGAAAGGTTCCGCGGGAAGTTCTCAGACGGTGGACCAGAAGCCGGGGCTGACGATCAATATGAGCAAGGGGAAGAAGGGTTCACCACGTTTCCACGGGATGAAGAAGTTTCACCTCAATAACGGGGCGCAGGATGACAGTTTGCTGAACGAATATCTCAGCGGAGAGCTTTGCCGCACCGTGCAAGTGCCGGCGTCGCGCTGTACTCACGTGTTCGTAAAATGGCAGGGCCGGGAACTGGGGATCTACGTCTTCAAGGAAACGTTCAACGAGGACATGTTTAGCTACTTCTACGAGCGGGTGGACGGGGCTCTATATGATGGCCACTTCATCTGCGAGATCGATGGGAACATGGAAAAGCAGGAGGGCGATCCCGACGATCGGAAAGACATTCAGGGGTTGGTTGAAGCCTGCAAGGAGA
>DASVRY010000644.1:0-3610 GCA_036388395.1 Chthoniobacteraceae bacterium | reverse complement strand
CGGGTGCTATAGAGCGGGGGACGCGCTAATGCAGCCCGCGGAAGGCCCGCTACTTACCCTAACGGGCCGGTTGTTGGTTAGGTAGGAGTCTTGATCCCTGTGTCTGGCGCATCCTCCAGCGCCTGCGACGGTGAGAGATTGCGTCCCTCGGCCCACGCATCTTCAAAATCACTCTCCGATAACTGCTCCTTCAGCCGCGAGATGAGTCGCGTGTAGTCTGCAGCTTCTGCGGCGGTGAACTTCAAGCCGAGCGATTCCCTCAGCGCCTCCGCGGTCCCGAGCAAGGTCGCCGCATGCATCGCTCTTTGCTCCCGCATATCCAGCTCGGCCAACGCTTGCAAGAGGTAGGGCAGCGCCCAGCGATTCCGAAACCCGCGCAGAATCTCGAGCCATTCCTGCAGACTCGCACGCGCAGCCACTAAGTCACCTTGCGCTGTTGCGGCTCGTGCCACGCCCCAGAGGACGAGCCCGATAATCCACCGATCCCCCAGCTTGCGGTAAAGCGCGAGGCCCTCGCGCTTGTATTCAAGCCCGCGCGGAGCATCTCCTCGATCGAGAGCGAGCGTGCCCAGTCCACTCAGCGAGAGCGCCTCCAGGCGGAGCATGCCTTGCTCACGTGAATACACGAGCGCTCTCTGGAGCTTCGCTTCAGCAAGCTCCAGGTCTCCATCGCCACGGTCCACGAAGGCAATGAGCGTCTCGAGAAAGACGGCTAAGTTTTCCTGGCCAAGAGCGCGATAGAGCAGCACTGCCTCGTCGTAGCAACGGCGGGCAATTTCATAGTCGTCCTGACACCAGGCGATTCGGCCAGCGGCATCGAGTGCCTTTGCCCGTTGAAGAGTCGGTTTCTCGCTGCCGGGCTTTCGCAGCATCTTTGCATAGGCTTCCTGCGCAGCATCGAGGCTTCCGCGCAGCTCCCATGGGCGCTGCAGCGCCGCGACGAGACGCAGGCCTTCCTCTGCGCTGACGTGATCCGTCAGCGCCCACTGAATTGCTTCGCGAAGATTATAGACATCGGCGTGGAGCTTCTCCAGCCAGGCAACCTGCTCCGGTGCTTCCATGTGCGGCGCTGCCTCTTCCGCGAGCGCCAGGTAGTATTGAAAGTGACGCTGCGCCAGCTTCTCGCTTTCGCCAGATTCATCGAGCTTCTCTCGAGCATAGAACCAAATCGACTCGATCATCGTATAACGCGACTCGTCGTCGGTCCCAGGTTCCACGGTGACTAGTGATTTCTGGACGAGCTGCTCGAGTAGATCCAGCACCTCGTATGCTTCGATGCCATCCCCGCTGCAGACCGCCTCGAGGGCCTCCAGGCTGCGACCACCAACAAAGATGCCGAGCCGTTGGAAGAAGAGCTTCTCCTTTTCCAGCAGCAGATCGTAGCTCCAATCGATAAGCGTGTGGAGCGTCTGTTGATGCGGTAGGACGGTGCGGCTGGTGGTGCGGAGAAGTTGAAAGCGATCGTTAAGCTTTGCGGCGATTTGCTCCGGCGAGAGCACCCGCACGCGCGCGGCGGCGAGCTCCACGGCCAGAGGCATTCCATCCAGTCGATAACAGATCTCCGCGACCGCCGCTGCGTTTTGTCTAGTGAGCGTAAACCCCGGCCTCGCTGCGCTGGCGCGATCGATGAAGAGCCGCACGGCTTCATATTGCGAAAGCTGGTGGACGTATTCATCTGTCGCGATGCCGCCCTCCGGCAGGCGCATGACATCGAGCGGCGGCACGAGCCAGACGAGTTCGCCGGCGACGCCGAGTGGCTGACGGCTCGTCGCGAGAAAGGTGACGCCGGGTGCGGCTTGCAGGACCGCGGAGCAGACGCGCCGGCATTCCTCCGGCAGATGCTCGCAATTATCCAGGATCACTAGCATCTGCTTCTTCCGCAGGGCTTCGTGGAGCACTTCGGTGAGTGATCGATCCGGCTGCTCGCGCAGGCCGATGGCGTTGGCGACGGTCTCGATGACGCCGTCGGCATCGCGAAGCGGCGCCAGCTCCACCAACCAGACGCCATCGCGATACCGCGGGAGCACCGTGGCGCCGCTCTCCAGCCCGAGCCGCGTCTTGCCCGCTCCACCGGGGCCGGTGAGCGTGAGCATCCGCGTTTTGCCGAGGAGTTGCTGCACTTCTACCATATCCTGCTCGCGCCCGACGAAGCTCGTTGCGGAGTAGGGGAGATTGTTGGGCAATACTTCCACCGTGCGGAGAGCTGGAAATTTCGACGTAAGATCCGGCACCACGACCTGGAAGAGCTTCTCCAGGCGATCCATGCTGCGCAGCGCGTATTCTCCCAAATGGATGAGGCTCGCACCGGCCGGAAGGAGATCACGCGCGAGCTGAGAAGTGGCGCTGGAGAGGAGGATCTGTCCGCCGTGTCCCGCGTCCATGATGCGCGAGGCGCGATTCAGCGTCTGGCCGAAGTAGTCGCCGTCACGCAGAGACGCCGCGCCAGTATGCAAGCCCATCCGCGCCTTGAGCGGACCGGCTTCATTCCACGGCTCGGCAGCCAGTGCGCGTTGCGCTTCCACGGCTGCGGTGACGGCTTCGTGTGCTGTATGGAAGGCGACGCAAAAGCCGTCGCCGGTGTGCTTGAAAGTGTAGCCTCGGTGCCGGGTAAAGGTCTCTCGAAGCAGCGCGTCGTGCCGCACCAGAGCTTCTTTCATGGACTGCGGGAAATGCTCCCAGCGCACACTGCTCCCCTCCAGATCAGTGAAGAGGAAGGTGATCGTGCCGGACGGCAGTGGCTCCATGAGGTGCTTCCTAGCAGCGCGCCAGCGGATCATCGACGCGAATCTTAACCACATGGTGCTGGCGAGGACGCGACATGTGGCGCGACCTCGGGACGCTCTGTGATAAGATCCCCATGAGTGCCTCTCCTCCTGCTCCCCATCGCCATCCTCGTGAGCATCTTCGTTGCGGTGCTGATCGCGCCTTGGACGATCCTGCAGAGGTACCGCGCGGGCACAGCGCGCCGCCTTGCACGCGGATGGGTAGCTTTGATTAATGCAGTCGGCCTCAGTGTCTCTGCAGGCATTTTCCTCATCACCGCCGGAATCAGCAGCGTCTGGCTTCCCCGCGCGCTCGCTTACAGCGCGTGGGGACTAGCGGGCGGATGTGCCATCGGGCTGCTTGGCCTTGGTCTCACGCGCTGGGAAGCGACACCGCGCACGCTGCACTATACGCCAAATCGCTGGCTTGTGTTGATCATCACGGTGACCGTGGCCGTGCGGCTCTGCTGGGGCGTGGCGCGCGCGTGGAATGCCTGGCAGATGAGCGACCCCAATGGGTCGTGGCTTGCCGAATCTGGACTGCATGGCTCGATGGGAGCCGGGGCTGTCGTGTTGGGTTACTACTTCGCCTTCTGGGCCGGGCTTTGGCTTCGGGTAAGACGGCACAGGCGCAGTGCGGTGTGAGGGAACGGTCACCCGGGTTGCGCAGAGGCTTCCTTCCTCGGGAGGAAATCATTACGGTCGCCGCGAATGAAACGCGTTTTCGATCCGCAAGAGCCCGAATTGATGGATCGCCCGCAGCCGGTCAGTGCCGAGCTGGAGAAGGATCTGGAGAATCTCGTTTCGCTGAATCACTACTTTGGCAGTCACCGCATTGTGCGGCGTTT
>DASVRY010000643.1:0-1796 GCA_036388395.1 Chthoniobacteraceae bacterium | reverse complement strand
TGCCGCACAGGAGGAGTTGAAATCGGTCCTTGCGAGGGCGCAGGCAGATGCTGAGACGATCGGCGCCCGCGCAAGGGAAGTTCAGGACCGTTGCGGAGCGGTGGAAGCGGAGCGGGACGAACTCAAGCGCCAGCTCGCCGGGGAAGGGGAGTGGAAGCAGCAGGTCAGCGACCTTCATCAACAGCTTACGCGCCTTCAGGATCAGGTCGCGACGGTGCAAGTGGAGCGCGATAGCATCCGGATCAATCTCGGGCATGCGGAAGGGGAATTGCAGACCATGCGCCCGGAACTCGAGGCGACAAAGGCGCAGCTGGAGCAGCATCAGCGGAAGCTCCGCGAAGTCGGCGAGCGTTACGCTACCTCCGAACGCGACCGCCTGGAACTTGTGCAGAAGCTGGAGGAAGCTGGTTCAAAAGAGAAGCTCAGCGCCCTTCGAGCGGAACTCGACGCGCTCACCCCAAAGCTGGCGGAAGCGGAGGCAAGGGCCTTTGAACTGCAGCGCGAGCGTGATCAGCAGCGGAGCCAGCTCGAGGAACGTGAGGAAGCCCTTCGGAAGGCGTCCCAAACGATGGACGCGGCGCGTGCGGAGCTTGATCGCTCAAAACACGAGGCGACGGAAGTCGCCGCCGACCAGGAGCAGATCCGCACTCAGCTTGCCGAGGCCCTGGAAGAATCGCGTGATCTCCAGCAGCGGGTTGATGGATTGCTCGATGAGCTTCATGGCCGCGAACGAGAGCTCGCGGAGGCCAAAGCGCAGCTGGAGGAGAAGGCAGGCACGCTTCATCAACGCTCAGACGAAACCGCGGCGGCACGGCGCGAAATTGATCGGCTGGAAGGTGCGGTTCGAATGGCAGAAGAGGAGCGCACGGGGGCAGAAAATGAGGCGAAATCCGCGCATGCGCGAATCACGGAACTTCAGGCACAGATTGAGGGCGGCGAGTCGGAGCGACGCGCACGTGCGGCCGAACTCGTGGAACTTAAGGGAAATCTCTCAGAGCTCACGACCGAGAAAGAGGAAGCCGTCGCCAAGCTTGCCGCGCAGGAGAAGCAAACCCGCGATTCAGCCGCGAAGCTGTGGGACGACGCGGCGGGCGTGAACGAACGCATGGGTGAATTGCAGCGCCAGGTCGACCGACTCGAGGGGGAGATCACCCAACGCGTCCGGGAGATTGCGGAGTATCGGGAGGCTGCGCGTCAGCTGGAGTCTGAGCGCGACTCCGCCGTCCAGCGGCTCGACGGCAAGGAAGCCGAGCTGCGCGATGCGCGGGCTCAGATCGAGCGGGCGCGCACGAGTGAGCACACTCTCCGGCTGCACACCGAGGCGGCGGAGAAAAGCGTCGCGTCAGTGCAGGAACGAGCCCGGAGTTTCGAGACGGAGCGTCAGAAGCTGCAAGGGGAGCTGGCGAAAGCGTCGAGTGAACTGGCCGCCGCGCAGGAGCAGTTGAAGCAGGCGCGGCAGGATCGGGAGGCAGCGCGCGCGAGCATTTCTGCAATCGAGCTGGAGCTCGAGAAGAGCCTCGATCAGCTCCACGCGAGCGAGGCGCAGCGCGAGGCGCTCGGGAGTGAGCTGGAAGCGACAAAAGCCGGGCTCGAGCGAGCGAAGCAGCACGTGAATGTGCTGCAGTCCCGCCGCGATCAGATGCGAGACGAGATCGCGCGCCTCCGCGTGCAGCTCGGCCGGGCACCCGACGCGGTTGACTAGTGCTCTGTCACCTGAGGTTGGGTCATAGTTTCGCAGAGCCGAGTCATCCTGAGCGGAGCGCCGCTTTGGGCGCGCAGTCGAAGGACCCCGTGGA
>DASVRY010000642.1:0-7903 GCA_036388395.1 Chthoniobacteraceae bacterium | reverse complement strand
CTCCTGCTGCTGAGGAGGGAATGCGTCAATGATCCGGTCAACCGTGCGTGCAGCGCCGGTGGTGTGCAGGGTCGAAACGACTAAATGGCCCGTCTCGGAAGCGGTGATCGCCGTCTCCATCGTCTCGAGATCGCGCATCTCGCCGACGAGAATCACGTCTGGGTCCTGACGCAGGGCGCGACGCAGACCTTCAGCAAACGAGGGAACATCGACCCCGACTTCGCGCTGATTAACAATGCCCCTTTGGTGATCGTGGTAGTACTCGATCGGATCTTCGATCGTGATAATGTGGTTCTGCGTCGTCGAATTGATGACGTCGAGCATCGAGGCTAACGTCGTCGATTTTCCGGAACCGGTTGGTCCCGTGACCAAGATCAGGCCACGGGGAAGGTAGACCAGCTCCTTTACGATGTTTGGGAAACCGATTTCATCCAACGTCAGCAAAGAGCGTGGAATCAATCGTAAAGCGATGGCCAAGTTACCCTTCTGTCGATAGACGCTTACGCGAAAGCGGTTTGCTCCGCGAAATGTGAACCCAAAATCGACACTGCCTTCTTCGCTCACCCGCTGGAGGTGAACGTCACTTGTAATCGCACGGGCGAGCGTCTCCAGGTCGTCCGGTGTAAGCGGCCGGAGCTCCAGCTTTACAAGCTGCCCGCGAAGACGGACTGCAGGGGGAGCACCAACTGAAAGATGCAGATCCGAGGCTCCCTCCTCCGTCACCAGCCGGAGCAGATCCTCCATCGGCGTCAATCCGGGTCCAGCGTTTGCACCATCGCCCAGCGACAGCGCGGCCGGTGGATTGCTCGCCAGCGGTGGCGGACTCGCTTTTCGGAAGTCAAAGAGCGCCATCAGAGCTGCGGTTCGACGGCCCCTTAATCCGCGTCCGACATCGTCACCGCGATGACTTCCTCTGGCGTGGTCATCCCGGCGAGCACCTTCCGGATTCCATCCTCACGCAGCGTCCGCATGCCCATTTCGCGGGCTCGCTTCCGCAGTTCCACCGTGGAAGCCTTGTTGTTCACCATGTGCCGCACTTCGTCGTCGATGAGGAAGATTTCGAAGATTCCCATTCGGCCTTTGTAGCCGAGGTGTTTGCAGGCTTCGCAGCCGCGACCCTTCATCACCGTTGCCTCGCCAAGGCTGGACGGGTTGATGCCGAGCGCACTCATCTCGCCCTCGGTCATCTCGTAAGGCTCGGTGCATTTCGGGCAGAGCTTGCGCACGAGGCGCTGCGCCACGATGGCACGCACTGCAGACGAGACCAGGAAGGGCTGCACACCGATGTCGACGAGACGTGCGACGGCACTTGGCGCGTCGTTTGTGTGGAGAGTCGAGAAGACAAGGTGACCCGTGAGAGACGCGTTGATCGCGATATTTGCTGTCTCCACGTCGCGAATCTCACCGATCATGATGATGTTCGGGGCCTGTCGAAGAATCGAACGGAGTGCCGACGGGAACGTCATCCCGATGTCGGCATTTACCTGCACCTGATTGATGCCGCCCATCTGATACTCAACTGGGTCTTCCACCGTGATCAGCTTCTTGTCCGGCTTGTTGATGTAATTGAGGCAGCCGTAGAGCGTTGTCGTCTTCCCCGAACCCGTTGGTCCGGTGACGAGCAGAATTCCATCCGGCAACGTGATCAGGCGCTCGAAGATTTCCTGATCGTCGGAGAGGAAGCCCAGCTGCGGCAGACCCAGCGAGAGCGAGGTCTTGTCGAGAATACGCATGACGACGGATTCGCCATGGCTCGTCGGGATCGTCGAAACACGCAGATCGATCTGCTTGTTCTTCGCCATCTTCACTTGAATACGTCCGTCCTGCGGAAGCCGTTTCTCGGCGATCGACATTGAGCCGGTCATGATCTTCAGGCGCGAAATAATCGCGCTCTGGAGCTTCTTCGGCGGGTTCTGCATCTCGTGCAGCACGCCGTCGACGCGGAACCTCACGCGGAACCGCTTCTCCAGCGGCTCGAGGTGAATATCACTCGCCCGCATCTGATACGCCTCGAGCAACATCATTGTCACCATCTTGATGATCGGGGCGTCGCCGCCCTCCTGCTCGCCGTCGCCGCCGAGGGCCATGTCGCCGATCTGGATTCCACCACCGAGCGCACCTTCGAGTTCATCCGCGGCTTCATCGGCGGAGCCGTAGTATTTGCGGAGCGCCGTCTTGATCGAATCGGGAGTGGCGCAGACGAATTCCAGGTCGCGCTTCAGCACGTGGTGCAGCGAATCGAAAACGTCGAAATTCAGTGGATCTCCAACGGCGATCATCAGCCCCGTGTCAGACTCTGCCACAGGCACCACCTTAAAACGCCGCGCCACATCGCGCGGAACCTTTCCAATGATCTCATCGCTCACCGCCATCTGCGCGAGATCCACGAAATCCATCGCCGAATGCGCCGCGAGCGCGCGTGTGATGTCTTCCTGGCTCAGGTCTCCTGCGCTGATCAGCGCTTCGACTACTGATTCCTCCCCGCTGCGCTCGGACTGGGCGCGTTCGAGTTGGGATTTGGTTACGAGCCCGGTATCGAGCAGGATTTCGAGGATGTAATCGTCGTTGGCAGCCACTGGGGAGGGTCGGGGAAAAATCGTATTAACGACGCGCGAACCAAGTCCAACCGCAGCCGGACGAACAAACGCGCGATGCGAGCTGTAATTACGGACGCACTTCCACGATGTCAAAGCTCATCACGGAAAAATCCCCGCGCGATTTGCCCCTGAAGCGACTTCCGGTGACGGGCTCTCTTGCACAATCGCCTCATCGATAAACGAGCGGAGGTGTGCGGCGACTTCTGCCGGGTGCGTGAAGTGAGCGCAATGCCAGGAGTCCGGAACGGTGGAGCAACGCGCATCCGGAATCATCGCAGCAGCCTCGCGACACCAGCGATCTGGAGCGGACGGATCGTGTTCGCCGCGGAGGATCAATGTCGGGACGGGGATTGAAGGCAGCTTCTTCTCGATGTGATCGACAAACATCTCACGCAAGAGCGTGACCCAGCGAATCGGACCACAGCGAAGATCGTCCACGAGGTGATTGACCCAGAGCCGGGGCGGTTCATGGAACATATCGCGGAGAATGCCGGCGGCCTGCTGCGGCATCGAATGAGCCGAAGGATCAATCGTCGGTCCGGTCAGAGTGAGCGAAACCAGCAAGTCCGGTCGGCGCGCCGCAAGATCGGCGACGATTTGCGAACCTAGTGAGTTTCCGAAGAGGTGGCACTTCTTGACTCCAGCTGCTGCCATCCACTCCGCAACATAGTCCGCGAGCTCTGGGATCGATGGGGTGACTACTGGTCCGCTGCTTCGGCCAAAGCCCGGCAGATCCAGCGCGTGGACCTCGGAGTCGGCTGATAGACACTCCGCCAGCGGGACCATGTAAAGGCTCGAGATGTAGAGGCCATGCACGAGGACGAAAGGGATCCCATCACGCCTCGCGGAGCTCCGGCTGTGCATGCGCCAACCGCCTACGTCTGTCCATTTGCTCGTAAGTCGAGATTTTGCGGGCCAGCCCCAGTCCCGGAAAGCTTCCGGAAAGCGAAGGGCGGAGGAGCAGGCACGCATTTACAGCTACAGCGTTCGCGAGCGGTCTTCTGCGTGTGTCTAAGCCCTCCGGTGACTATCCCAGCAGCGCACTCGTCTCCGTGTCTTGTGTTTCGATTGGTGTAAAGAGCCGCTTGAAACCAGCGGAGTTCCTAGTGCAGAAGAAGAGCGAACGCGCCTGTTGCAAAGAGGACGTGCGCCCAGATTGCGAAGATCTGCACCTTGCTGTAGGCGCGGGAGCTGCCGGTCTCGCTCGGCATGCTTGGATCGACGCCGAAAAGACGCTGATAGTTCCGTGCAAGATAGATGCCGGCGAATGCGGTGAGCACAAACAAGCTTGCCGCGAGTAGCCGGAAGAAAAGTAGGACTTCGGATGGCATGAATGGAGGCTACTGCATCAGAGGGTCGCCGCAAGAAACCACGCGAAGAAAACCGTCTCCGACCGACAACGTCGTCCGTTTTGCATCGCCTCACAACGAGGGTCGGAGATGGTCGCGCCGTGCAACTCCGCCGCCTTCTGATTTTCGCGCTCGCCGCAGCAGCGTTGCTCTTCGGATTCCGAGAAAATCTTCCGACGTTCCGCGGTGAACGTAATCCGTCCAACAGACGCTCCACGCAAAAATGGGAGAGACTGGAAGGCTGTGAACTGGTCGACAGCAAGTGGAACGATGGCGACAGCTTCCACGTGCGGCACGGCAGCCGACAGCACCTCTTTCGCCTCTACTTCGTCGACACACCGGAGACGGACGACAGCTTCCCCGGCCGAACAGCAGCCCAAGCCGAATATTTCAACATCACAGGGGCGAGGGCCCTGGCCGTTGGGAAAGAGGCACGTTCGTTCACGCGCCAGCGGCTCTCGGGGAAGCGGTTCACGGTCTGGACCCGCTGGCGAGACGCGCTCGGGCGGAGCAGGCAGCCGCGGTTCTATGCCATCGTGGAGTTGGGCGGGCGCGACCTCAACGAGGAACTGGTCGAGCGCGGGCTGGCGCGCATCTACGGGACACGCGTTCCGCTGCCGGATGGACGAGACTCGCGGAGCTATCTCGCTGGCTTGAGCAAAATCGAAAAAGCCGCGCGCAACCGGCGCGGTGGAGCGTGGCGGTTCTCGGACACAAAGTAGCCGTACGCTGGTCTGAACTTAAGATCGCAGCGGGAGGAGCAGAGATCCAACAGGACCAACAGTAGGTAAGCTGCGATTTCACTTTCACCCGACCGCATTTCATGAACTCTTCCGCCCTCAATGGACTGGATCACTGACCCAAACCTCTGGATAAGCCTCCTCACGCTCACGCTGCTCGAGATCGTGCTCGGGGTGGACAATATCATCTTCATTTCGATCCTCTCGGGACGTCTCCCTGCGGAGCAGCAAGCGAAAGCCCGCACCATTGGCCTCGCGCTTGCGCTGATCACGCGAATCCTGCTCCTCTGCTCCATCTTCTGGCTGACGAAGTTGACCACAGATCTGTTTGTGGTCATGGGCAACGGATTCTCGGGCAAGGATCTCGTTCTTCTTCTCGGTGGTTTATTCCTGCTCTGGAAAAGCGTGACCGAGATCCACGGCAATCTCGAAGGTGAGCCACATGAGCAGACCAGCCGCGCCACAGTTACATTCGCCAGCGTGATTACTCAGATCGTGCTTGTGGATATTGTGTTCTCGCTCGATTCCGTGATTACCGCCGTCGGGCTCGTCAAAGAAGTCGGCGTCATGATCGCGGCGGTGACGATTGCCATGGCCGTGATGTTGGTCTCGGCGGGAGCAATCAGCGGCTTTGTAAATCGGCACCCAACGATCAAGATGCTCGCGCTCTCCTTCCTCATTCTGATTGGCGTGATGCTCGTGGCGGAAGGCTTTGGCCAGCACGTCTCAAAGGGCTACATTTACTTCGCGATGGCGTTTTCGGTCGCGGTCGAGTTGCTCAACATGAAGCTTCGCACCAAGACGAAGCCCGTCGAGTTGCGCCAGCCCTACACCTGAAGAATGGAGGAGGCGCTCGAGCAAGGCGCTCAGGAGGAATTTGGAAGGCGAGAAGGCGGGAAGGAGGATCAGCTCGTCCAGTCGCCTGAGTTCAGCCGCCCGGGCCACTTGCAGGCGAACATTCCCTTCCCGCATCATACGTGGCGGGATACGATCGTCACATGGCTTTTCCAAACCGGACTACCCTCGCCCGCAGCCTCGCATGCATCGCAGTGATTGCGGTCTGCGCGGGAGCGCTGCTCGGCGTTTCTGGATGTGCTTCAAAGCCCAAGAACGCCGGCCGGATCTATGCGGGCGAAGGCCCCTCGATGAAGTACCACGGCCGTGAAACGGCGGGCGGGCCACTCGGCGGCTGGTAGGGCGCGATCTCAGGGCAGAAAGCAGCCGCTTCCGCCTCTTTGGTCCGCGAGAAACTTGGCTGGTATTACGATACCGCAATCGGGAAGCAGTCGAAGCTGACGCTGTCTCCATTCACCCGGCCGGGACCGTCATAGACAATGGTAAGCTGCTGTCCTTTCCCTGCGACGCCCTGCGGAAACAGCGCGAGCCCTTCAGCCTTTGCATCCAGCGAGCCGCTCAGCTCTGCGGGTAAGACAACCCGCTCCAGTTTCGGAGATCCACTGCCCGGGGCGCCGACGACCAAATCCCCAGCACCCTCGCGCTTCTCCCACTGTTTCGCACCTTTCCAGCGGAAGATCGTCGGCGGCCAGGCCAGATCCATCGTCGGTCCCGCCAGGATGATGAGATCGTCGCCGACGAAGCAGATGTCGCGGATGCCAAGGCCTTCCAGCGGCAGAAAAATCTTACGATATCGAAACCCGGTATCTTTCAGCTTTCGCAGCTTCAGCGTGCCGCATTCTTCTTTGGCCTCCCACTTCGCCTTCAGCGACACCTCGAGAATGATCGCCCACCCGCGCATCACTGGCCCGCGCAGCCCGATCATCAACCGTCCGGGACCAGTCGCTGCAAGTCCTTCAATGTCCAAACCGTTATCTTTGCCGGGGATGTTTTTTTCTTCCGACTCCTCGCCTTTACCGGCGATGAAGCGCTTGAAGAGCGGGTCCTTCCTCATTGCATCCAAGAGATCGCTGGTCCATTCATCGCACCGGAGGAGGGCGGCGAACGAACCTTCTTCTTCCCACGCCTCCGCCGGCATCACGCGGCCTCCGCGATCCAGCGGCACTCGGGCAAGCACGTAACGGTTCCCGTCTGCCGAGACCTCCTCCAGCGTGTCCGGAGAGTTCTGCCCCTTCTTCAATTTCTTCCGCTTCAGCGAATGCGAACCGACGACCCAGAGACAGTTTTCCTCCGGCTCGTAATCCATTCCCTCCACGTCGACCTCTTCGTCCTCTGGTCCGGGTAGATCGAGCAAGCTGTGCAGATCGATCGGTTCTTCCGCCGGGCCGAATGCCCCGCCGCCTTCGATTGGGACCCGCACGATGGCGGTTCCTTCATCAGCGCCCAGCCACAAGCAGCTCGGTGCAACAGCGATGGAGGAAAGTGCGGAGCGGAAATCGGCGGGAGCGGCGGTGAGTTGAAGGTCGATCGTGGTCATAAGTGAATGGAGTCGTTTTGCGCAGCCAACCTCTGGCGGCGGGCTTCCCGTCGGACCTCGAGCTTACTCGAATCTATGCACCGGCTTTGTCTGAATCGCCGCGTGGTTGATCATCGGGGGTTCGCGCGCGCTCTTCGCGGACTTTGACGGCTTTAGCCCGTGCGTCAGTTCTGCCGTGCGCCGATGTTCGCGGGTTCACCGCTGTTTCGGAGAGGTTTGCGCCCGAGCGCGAACATTCCCTTCACGCTGATCGCCATTCTGGAATACCGTGTCGCCTCATGGACGCCCGGCGAGTTGCCTCCGAATTCTTTTTCGCTCTTTTCACATCGGAGAGCGGCGGCTTTTGCGGGGTATCGCTTCGGCTTCGATGAGGATCTCCCGCAAAGCCGAATACGCGCTGCGAGCGCTCGTCGCGATTGCGCGTCAGCCGAAGTCCTGGCCCATCCAGGAGCTCAGCACGCAGGAGAATATCCCAATCAAGTTCCTCGAGCAGATCCTGCTCTCTTTGCGGCATGCCGGGCTGCTCACGAGCAAGCGCGGGGTCGGCGGCGGTTATGCACTGTTGCGGTCCGCGAACGAGATCACCGTCGGCGAAGTGATTCGTACGCTCGATGGCCCGCTGGCCCCAGTGCCGTGCGCGGCCGAGCGGCCGAACGAACGCTGCACCTGTCCGGATCCGCGGACGTGCGCTTTGCGGCTCCTGATGGGCGACGTCCGCCGCGATCTCTCCGCCATGTTGGAAAGCCGCACCATTGCCGACATGCTGCAGCTTCCGCCGGAGCCGGGCGTACTGGCCTTCGAAATCTAAAAAATCTGTTGAGCCAG
>DASVRY010000641.1:0-10594 GCA_036388395.1 Chthoniobacteraceae bacterium | reverse complement strand
AGTTGCTGAGCTTAGCTCGAAGAGCACCGGAGCCGCATCCCGGGTCCAACCAGAATCTTTTAACAGAGCAAACGCGCAAGAGACTGATGGGAGCCCATCACAGCGCACGCATACATGAGAGCAGTAGGTGTATCAGATCAGGTCGCGGCTCGGGACAAGCACGGCAATGGTGCGACGGGTTCCGATGCGGCGCCGGGCTCTGAAATTCGGTTTACTCCGTGGGCAGCGTAATCGTGATGTTGGAGAGCGACGCCCACAAACTATAGACACGCATTCCCTGAAAGCTGGCGTTGCGCTGAAGGGCGATCGTGGCCGTGCGATTGGTGATCACGGTTAAGCCGATGTCGGCAACTTTGCGCCTGACGAGGTCGAAATCGTAGATGCCATCGGCGGGAATCGTGGAGACAGGCCGCGCCACCAATTCCAGATCATAACTGGTGTCTGGCACCATCGCGGAGGCGGAGAGCATGACCACATCGGGGTCCGTGGCGGAGGGAGTGAGCGTGTGCGCCACTAGGCCTCCGGGCAACGGCGACTTGGCGATCGGTGTGATAGAGACGGCGCCAGATTTTCGGAGCGAGGTGAACGCGCCTGCGCCACGATTAAGCCCGAACAACATACGGCCGGCAAATGGCACGAGGCTGCGGGTGCCGGGATGACGGAAACTCCCACGGAAGAACCCGGTCGAACGATCCAGATCGATCTTCACCTCGTGCGGGTTGGGTCCGAAAACCGGGAGAAGGGTTTCCCGCGCCCATTCCATTGATAAACGGGTGCTCCTGCCCTCGCCCACAGCGGCGCTGAGAAATTGAAAGTGCGGCGTGTTCAATGTCACGGAGATCGGGTCGGGCAATGGTCCACCTGCGAGTGAGAGAAGATAAGAGTTCGAACGCGGCCGCGTATCGGCTTGGCGCTCGCCTTCGACCGCAAGGGTGACCTTGAATCCTGCCGGGTAGCGTGCTCGCTCAGCTCCGGGTGGCCGCCGCCAATCAAGGGTGCCATTCACCAAATACGCCGTGCCGCTGCTGGTGACGGTGAGCGTTCCCTTAACCGAGCCACCGCCTTGCGCCTTCCCCAGGGGGGCATCGATGATGAGCGCCCCATCCGCGGCCAGCGTCCCGCGCCAGCGCAATGGGCTGCCCAGCGGCAGGGTGACATCGAGCACGGCGCTCCGGTCGGCAGCGAGGTGAAGCTGCCCATGACTGATCCCGGCCGGAGCACGTTGCGCGTCCCCTTCCGTGCTTCCCTCCTCCGGACGGAGCAGCAGCGCGTAGGTGCCGGCCAGTGGTTGTGGTTCAGGCGTCGGAGGCTCCGGAAGAGGTTGAGCAATCTGCCCGCGAAGGGCGCCACTGGCGGAGGTCAGCAGGAGGTGCGCTTCTCCATCGCGGATCGCCTCGGCAAGAGTCGGACTGATGGCAGCCGAGCCGACAAAGGTGGTGGAGCCAGGATCGGTGGGGCTGCCGTCGGTAGAGCCGGGCTCATGGATGGCGATGAACATCATGGTCAGAGCGATAGTCTGCTCCTCACCTCGACCCTGCACGATCGCGTTTGTCGCACTGGCCCCCTCTGAGTTCACCGAGATCCCGAGCGACAGAGTCCCTCCAGTAATCGGCAAAGCCCCTCCCGTAAGGGACATATGGGCATCACCTGTCAGCGGATTCGAGTTTGGGGGAACGGCCTTGCTGCCGGTGAGGCGGGCCACAAACGGCGTTCCGCGACGGGTGTCCTCGGCAGGAGGGGCGGGCGGTGCAGGAGGAGCCGGCGTGAGCACACCGTTGCTACCCACGCGGGCAATCAATGGCTGGCCGGGCGTGGTTTCGTAGGCCCAATCATAAACCGCACCCGCATAAAACCCGCTGTGAGAAAAGCGAAGCCGCACCCAGCCATACCGGATGCCTGCTGTCGAGTGGAGTTCGACTCCGAAAACAGGGTCCGGCGCCGCTGCGAATCGCTGCCATCCGGTCCATGGCATATTGCGCGTCTGGCCCCAAGTCCCGGCGTTGACGCCATACGGCCGATCAGCGGCCCCAGCCCAGGTGAAGCCGTTCGTGGCCTGTGCATCGATGAGGTAGGTCTGAGGCAACGCAGCGACATCATTCCCGGTCACCAGGACGCGGTGAGCACCCTTTGGACGGAGGTAAACCTGTCCGCTGGTGACGCTCGGGGGAATATCCAAGGTCTGCAGGAGGCCATAGGTGAAGCCGAGATCGGCGGTACCGTCGCCATCGAGATCCAAAGGAACCTCACTGTGCGGGGCAGAGATGCTCACGGACTTCACGCCCGAATACACCACCTCTGCGTCGGCCCACGTGGCGAACCCGAAAACCAACACGTAAACGAACAGACGCCAAATGTGCATGGCGAAAGGCATAACTCGACGCGAACGGAGCGCAATCAAATATTTATCACCGGCTCTTCCCGAGTGTGCCGATCGAGTCCAGAGCTCGTCGGACTTGCGGCGGAGCCAACATCTCCAAGTCTGGCCTCGGGAGCAGGCGAGACGCTCTCGCAGTGAATTGGCTGCCGTGGAGCGGCCAGCTACTCGCGGCGCAAGCTGGGCAGCGCCTCGATCTCGGGCGGGAGTGTTTCTAGGGGGTTTTTTTGCAGGTAGAGATCCTCGAGTCGCGGCATGGCGGCCAGTTCGGCGGGCAAGGTCTTCAACTGATTCTCGATGAGGCTGAGGCTCTTCAGTGAAGTTAGATTTCCCAGCTCGGTGGGAACCGAACCGAGATGATTCCGATTGAGATCCAGATTCGTAAGGTTCGCGAGCTGCCCGAGCTCTGCTGGCAATGAAGTGAGCTGGCCATCAATCAAGCGCAGATCCTGGAGACCCAACATCCCTCCGATCTTCGGAGGCAGCGACTTAAAAGTCCCGCCTGATAGATATAGCGTCTCGAGCCCCACCAGTCCGGTGAGCGGATTTGGGAACTCCTGCATGGCTTCACCATTGATCCAGAGGAGTCGCAGATTGACGAGGCGCGCGAACTCCGGCGGCAAACCTTGCAGCTGGTTTCCGTAAAGCTTCAGCTCTTTAAGTTCCGTCAGTTCTCCAATCTCCGCAGGAAGGCTGGTGAGCTGATTGTTCGACAGATTTAGATATCGCAGATGCCTAAGCCGGGCCATTTCAGCCGGTAGGCTAGTCAGGCGATTATCGGAAAGATCAAGGCTATCGACAGGGACCGGCCGCGCGAAAACCTCCGCCGGAATCTCAGTGAGCCCGGCCTTCGGATAGCGGACGTTCTCGAAAGTCTTCGCAGCTTGGCGATGCTGGTAAAGGGTTGATCCGATCCAGATTCCGACGGCGACGGCGGCGAGGGCCGCCGCGATCAGCGGCATTGCGAGCACGACTCTTCCCGCTCTCCATAAGCCTCTGGTGCGCAAAACAAACCCTGTCCCCGCACATCCGGCCACGAGCAACGGATAGCACCAGATCGAGATAACGACACGCCAGATCGCCGGATTCTTCTCCGAGCCCGGAGCATCGAAAGCAAAAAAGGTAAGCATCGCCACACAGATCCAAGGCACCAGCGAAGCCAGCAGGAGCCAGTATAGGACTTGGGACGTCGGTTCGGTTTTCGGAGGGGCAACCATCGGTTCACCTTTGTCGTGCGCTCCGAAATTCAGAAGACAAATATCGATGCTAGACCGCGGAGTTGGACTGACTTGATTCAACGCTCCGGCGCGATCGCCGGGCAGCCCGCACTGGCGGAGTTGTGGACTTTACGTTGATCACCGCTCCGGCCGGCGAGTCGAAGCTGACGCCGCACTTCGGTTACAGAAATTGTAGTTGTTGCGCGGCGGCAACCCGCTACAACCGCCATAACATATGTTCAAATCCCTCTTCACCCTTCTTGCCGTCGCTTCGCTAACCGTGCTTTCGGCAGAGGCCAAATCATTCAAGCTGCCGGCGGCGCGTGGAGCCGTAGCCACGATTGCTTTCCCCGACGATTGGAAAGTGGAAGCGATCGAAGGCGGCCATGGCGGGAACAGCGCAGACGAGCACGTCTATCTCTCCGCGGTGGTCGTGAAGGACGAGACGGATATGAATGCCTCCCTCGAGTCCGTGTTCGAGATGCTGAAAGAGCACAACGTCGAACTGGATGAAACCTCCAAAAAGGAGACCAAATTCGACCATTATGGCACCGAGGCTTCGGAGTTAACCTTCAGCGGGAAAGATAAGGATGGCCCAACCACCGTGAGCATCGCTTTCGTGCCGATGAACGGCAACCTTGTCATCCTGACCTATTGGGTGACGACGGCTGAAGAGGAGAAGCACCAGGTGACGGTCGGGAAGATCGTGAACAGCCTCAAGCCAGTAAAGTAAGCGGAGCACCAAAGCGGTTTTTGCAGCGGGCGTGGACGACTGTCCACGCCCGCTTTGCGCACGAGAGGCGCCGCCGCGCCAAAATAAACTCTCACACGGCTATCTCCTGCAGTTACTCAGCGGTTTACCTGCACCCGAAACCTGCGGTAAGAGAACGTCATGCGAAAAACTGTCTGCGCGCTGGCGATCACCTTTACAGCTCTTTACCAGGCTACCGCGGAGCTGCCGACCGGCAGTGATCCACTTTTGCAATGCCACAAATTGCACTCGGACGGAGTCGGGCTGGTCATTCGCGCCACTGCGTCGGCCAAAGGACGCAAGCTCGGCACTCTGGAGGCAGGGAAGAAGGTGAAACTGGACGGGGAGGAGCTTCCTGGAACGGGTGCTGTTTACCCGATGATCAAGACTGACGCTGAGGGAGGCTACTGGATCAAGATCAAGAGCCCAATTGCTGGTTACGTGCTTTACGCATCCCAGGATGACGAGGATTTCCGCTACTTGATCCCTTGCGAGTAGGCGAGCTGGGAACAGACAGCAAGACGAGTGATCCCCGCAGGGCGTGGAAAAGACCACGAGGCGTGGCTACAACCTAGCCCCCAAATGTGAAGCGGGAGCGCAGGCATCCAGGCCGTGGCTGCACACCTCCCCTTTGCAGCACCGCGAAGCGACGGCAAATGATCAGCCTCTGCGGAGGTTAGCTAAGGTCCAAGATCCCCCGACGAGATAGCCTCACGCGTCTGCAATGCACCGGACCGGGAGGTTCGCTGCGACGGAACCGGAGGTCTGTGCTCCTCATGCACAGCGTGGCCACGGCGTGTCCGAAAGGAGCGAAGGTCCGCCGTGTAGAGGCAAGCCTCCGGTGGACAACATCGAGGGACGGGAGCTGTTATAATAGCGTCGCTTCATCACTAATCGACGCCCCGATTCTTCAACGCAGGTTGCTTCCTTGAATCCGTAACTGGAACGCCGAGGCTTTGCTAAGTGTGCAGGAGGTGCTTTGCTCAAGCGATGGCGCTTCCCTATCCCACAATCATTCCTGGCCTTCGCAGCCCCTCGGAGAAGGTCGGCGGTCTGGTATATTTCGGGCGTATGCTCGACAAGATCCGGCTCGCTGCTGCTGGGGAACTACCCGAAGGCTGGCAGCCGGCGCGAGGTACGGCTATGAAGGGGAGCTTCGACGCGAGGTGCTGCAACTTTCTTTGCATCGATTACACAGGGCGCTCGTAGAGTTCAGCAAGAGGAAGGGTAAGATGCAGGGCGAGCATAGCGTCAAGTCCGCTGATGCGCTCCGAGCCCCAGCCAGCGGAGCGACGCTCAATGGCCAGCTCCGGGCGATCCTGCTCGATCCGCGCATAGTAGAGGAGACTGGGCAACTGCAGATAGAGAGCGCGCTTTTCGCGCTCATCGACGCGACGGCGCTCTTCGGAGATGATCTCGAAAATTGCTGCGGGACGCTCGCGCCAGCCGTTCCCCGTGTCAGTCGGGTCGCAGGCGATCATGGCATCGGGATAGTAGAAGTAGGTGTCGCCGAGCCATTCAAACCGCACCTTCATGTCGGATCCGAACGGCTCGCAGGACTCTCCCCGGAGGCGAGTTCCAAGAGCGACGATCAAATCGTAGCGATTCGGTTGTACGCCTCGCTGGCTCCCGCCATCGCATAGATCACCCCCCCGAGATATTCCCGCTTTACCTCGGAGATCGCTTCACTCGTGAGATAATCCTCCACTGACATCAGTTCGTGAGCGCTGGAGAGCGTTGTCATGGAAATGAATGATAGCACCGCGAGTCCATCTGGCGAGAAGGCAAGGCCGTAACTAAGCGGTGACAAGACTGCGTTGTCACCTTGTCCGAACTCGAATGCATGCGCGGGAGGAACGTGCTGCGAAGAGGCTGTGTGCTTCCCTTCCGCCGCGAACCTCCTTCACCCTGGCCCGCTCTTCTCACTGGAGCCGTAGTTGGTGCCACGGCGGGCGTGCTGATCTCGGGTAATTTCTTCACCGAGGGGAAGAAGATCCGCAAGCCGATCACCACTGATTACCATGTTGGCGATGGAGCATTCATCCGGACGATGGGCCAGCTCCTCGGGCCGCCGCTGCTCGATGGCAACCGGGTGGAGGCGCTGCAAAATGGCGCGGAGATCTTCCCCGCAATGCTTCAAGCGATTGCCGCTGCCGAATGCTCAATCTGCTTCGAGAACTTCATCTACTGGAAGGGGCGGGTCGCCATGCAATTTGCCGAGGCGCTGGCCGAGCGGGCGCGTGCCGGGGTGAAGGTGCATTTTCTCCAGGATGCTCTCGGCTGTGACTGCCATCACGGCGAAGAGATGGACCTCATGAAAGAGGCCGGGGTTCAGCTTCATCTGTATCGCTTTACCCATGTGACGCGGATCAATCAGCGAACGCATCGAAAGCTGCTAATTGTCGATGGAAAGGTGGGCTTTACCGGCGGAGTAGGCATTGCCGATAAATGGGATGGTCATGGCGACGGGCCTGAACATTGGCGCGACTCGCACTACTGTTTGCGCGGTCCGGCAGTCGCGCAGATGCAGCAAGCGTTCATGGACAACTGGATTATGGCGGAAGGCGAGTTACTCCATGGCGACGAATACTTTCCTGAACTGGAAGTGGTCGGCGATGACATGTGCCAGATCTTCAAGAGCTCTGCCGATGAAGGCAGCGATAGTGCGCGGATCATGGTCATCGTGTCGATCGCTGCGGCACAGCATCATGTGCGGATTGGGAACGCTTATTTCATCCCCGACGATCTCACGATTCAGACTTTGGTGGACGCCCGAAAGCGCGGCGTGGAAGTCGAAATCATCGTGCCGGGCGAACGGATCGATCAGCCATGGGTGCGCTGGCTCTCACGAGCACGATGGAAGCCTTTGCTGGAGGCGGGCGTGCGCATCTATGAATTCCAGCCGACGAACTTCCACTGCAAATATCTCATGGCCGACTCGTGCTGGGTTTCCGTCGGTTCGACGAACCTCGACAACCGTTCACTAAGGCTCAACGAGGAGTGCAATCTAAACGTTTTAGATAAGGAATTCGCGGCGGAGCACTTGCAGATCTTCGAGAACGACAAAGCGCAATCCCGCGAAGTGACGCTGAGCGAATGGCGGCAACGGCCGCTGGCGGAGAAGCTCGCGGGCAACGCTGCACGCCTGCTCCGAGGTCAGATGTAAGTGCCGCGACGGACGCGCTACTTATCGATGAAGAACCTCAACTCTTTCGTCGCGTGACCATCGGCGTAGAGAACGTTCACCTTTGTTTCGGAATAGGGATGGAACGGGTTCTTATCGGAGAGCAGCGGAATACGGCTGTGGTCCGAGATGAGGTTGAGAAAGTTTAGACTCGCGAGTGCCTGGTTGTTTAGTGCGGAGTTCCAGAAGTAGCTCGTGCCGCTTTTGAGTGCGTAGCCGTCCTGGTCCGCCGGACACGCGAAGACCGCAGGATCCTGCACGTAGCGGTTGAGCGTATTGTCGATCACTGGCACCTCATCATCGATGCTCTCCCGCCCCGCTTTCAGCTCCGGCATCGTCATATTATTCTCAGAAAGGTAGACGCTCAGCGCGACGCCTAGCTGACGTAGATTTGCCACGCATTTGGTTGCTCGTCCGCTCGCCGTGATGCGCTGGTAAGCAGGGACGGAGATCGCTGCGAGCACCCCGATGATGCTGACGACGACGAGCAACTCGACCAGAGTGAACGCACTCCTGCGGAATCCTGGAGTGCGGGAAATCTGGCGGGACATGGCTGCCTTGAGGCTTACCGGAAGCCCTGCAAATTCTGCTGCATCTGCTCGATGAGCGGCGCGAGGTCCATCTTCACCTCGGCGCTGGCGTCCGAGTAAAATGAGCGAAGGCCCTGATCGATGATCTTGCCGACGTTCGGGTCGTCGGAACCTGGACCACGCTGCTCTCCTTCCCGCTCCTTCATCTCGTTAACCGCACGCTCGACGAATTTCTTCCGCTTTTCCGGTTCCATTTTGTTGAAGGCTTCCATCATTTGCTTGAAGCCGCTGGGCAGAGTGAGGTCGAGAAAGCGAGCCTGCTCCTCTGGTGTCAGCGCGCGGAAAAAGCGATCGAGCTTCCGGCTGAGGCGGACTTCACGCCGCTGTTCGTAGTCGAGTGCGTTGAGCTGATCGGCGACCTTCTCCAAGGCACGCATCCGGTCTGCCGTGCTCCGGCCTTCGAGCTGCTGCTGCTCGACGAGCTTCGCAATTGATTCAGGCGTGGGGCGGGCGTGCCGCGCCCAGAGGATTAGCCCACCGGCAACCAGCCAGACGCCGGCGAGAACGACAGCGGCTTTGATCCAGAGCGAGCGCATGTGCGGGAAAGCTCGCTTACCTGTGGGCGGCTGGCAAGCGGCGCAGAGCCACTGACGTATCCAGACTCCAAGAATGCGAAGGACAATTTAGCCACTGATCGGCACCAATGGTCCCGGATTTGATTCGCTGAAGGTCGAAGCACCGGAGCACTTCCTAGATGGAGTCATTCTGAGCGGAGAGTAGGGAGCTTCAGCGACTGGAGCGCAGTCGAAGAACCCCGTCGTCTTGCGCAGCAGCGCCGAGATGGATCAGTGTGACACCCAGGCGCTGCTGAAAACGGGCACTCTGGGGAAGCGCCAAAGAAATCCCGGAGGCGACGGCGCTCGTAGGGCGACGGGGTCCTTCGACTTCGCTCAGGATGACCGCGGGGAGCGGCTGCTTCTGATGAGTTCGAAACGCTCCGCTCTATGCTGTCTTTCGGCGGAGCTTGCGGCGGACGAGCGCCTTTAGATCTTCCAGCTCCTCGATCCGCATCGGCAGGGCGGCGAGGAAGAAGACGCCACCCGCGACTCCGATGGTGGCGAAGAGCAACCCGGCTTGCATCCAGAGCGGCATACCGGCCCAGTCAGCGAGCACCCACTTGGTGCTGGCCCAGCAAACGCCGGCGAGCAGCGCGCTTGGGATGACTAGTTTCAGGAAAGTGATTGCCAGATCTTTTGTGCCGAGCGCGGTCGTTTCGCGGCGCATGAGGAAATAGAGAATGAGGAAGTTTGTCACCGCGACGGTGCCGGTGCCGAGCGCCAGGCCGAAGACGCCCCATCCGAGCTTGAACGCGAAAAACCAGTTGGCGGCGATATTCAGCGCGATCGAGAAGAAGCTGACGAACATCGGCGTCCGGCGGCGATCGATCGCGTAGAAGGCGGGCGTCAGGATCTTCAGCGCCGAGTAGGCGCAAAGGCCGATCGCGTAACCTTGAAGCGCCGTGGCCGCGATGTTCGTGGCGTCGGCGTTAAACTTCCCGTGCTCGTAAAGCAGGCTGATGATCGGCCGGGCGAGGAGCAACAGGCCCAGCGTGGCAGGCACCGTCAGGAGGAACCCGAGCCGGAGTCCACGTCCGAGCACGGCGCCGAAATCACCGCGATTTTCAGTAGCGGCGATCCGCGAAAGCAGCGGGAGAGTCACCGTGCCAATCGCCACTCCGAAGATCCCCAACGGAAGCTGCATGAGGCGAAAGGCGATGTTCAGCCCATAAACGGAACCCGACGCGAGCCACGAGGCAAACCACGTGTTCACCATCACATTCACCTGCACCGAGCTGGCCGCAATGATCGCCGGGCCCATCATCCGCAGGATCGTCTTCACCCCTTCATCGCGCCAATGGAAGTCCGGCCGGAAGTGGAAGCCGATTTTGCGCAGCGAGGGAAGCTGCACGCCGAGCTGGAGCGCGCCGCCGACGAGCGTGCCGAGCGCCAGACCAAAAAGCGCCTTTTGCCCGAAGGTCGGATCGAAGAGCCAGCCGAGCGTCACGCCGCCCACGATCGAGCCGATGTTGAAAAACGAGGACGCCATCGCCGGCACGCCGAAGACGTTGCGCGAATTCAGCATGCCCATGACGAGCGCGCCAAGCGAGACGAGCAGGATGAAGGGATACATCACACGCGCAAGCTGCACGGTGAGTTCGGATTTTCCCGGCACTTGATCGAAGCCCGGCGCGAGCACGCCGATGAGGAATGGCGCGATCAGAATCCCGATGCACACGAGCGCGCTCATGAAGACGGCCGTGAGCGTCGCCACCTTGTTCGCGAGCTGCCAGGCGGACTGCTCCCCTTCCTTCTGGATCTTCTTGGAAAAGGTGGTGACGAACGCGGTCGACAGAGCGCCTTCGGCAAAAAGATCGCGCAGGAGATTCGGCGTGCGGAACGCGACGATGAACGCGTCCATTTCCTTGCCGCCGCCAAATAGCCACGCGAAGACCTGCTCACGGATCAGCCCGAGCACGCG